>JAJXXG010001093.1 GCA_021781255.1 Acidobacteriota bacterium | reverse complement strand
GCTGAAACAGGCGAAAACAGCAGGTTTTTCGCTCGAGTCAGGTCTTCTGCCGCACATGTAAACCCTTGCGCGTAGGCCGAGCCCCGCCGTCCCGGCCCCAACGATTCAGACATGAAAGAACGGGCGCACTTTCAAGGCACAATCTTCCCATATTCTGAAATGCCGTTGTCCGGCGAGTCAGCAAGCGCAAACCGCGCGCGGACTTCGTATTGCGCCCCATCGACGCCCAAAAGGCTCTCATAGAGCAGAAACTCATGGGCGGTAAAGCCAATGACGGGAACTGCAGAGCGCGACCGCGGCGCAATCGCCCGGAAAGCCTGATCAGGGGATAGGTTCGCAATGCGCGAGGACGGACGCGCATTTCCGCCGCCGGAGCCGTGAGCTTGACGGTTCCGCCTGGCACGGGCCAGAGTGACATGGGGACGGAAGGGCCGCGCTTCGGCGGCACATCCGCATTGAGCCGTTGCGGCCTGCACGCGCCGGACGAGCGCGGTCAGCGCGGGGTTTGCAGGGACATCGGCAAAGACCACCCCGGGGCGATTGAAACAACCGAGCGCGCCCAGTTCCACGCGCACAGGCGCGAAGCGCACTGCAGCCAACTGGCCCACAAGGCAGGCGAAGCGATCGGGGAGTACGCCGCCGAGAAACTGGAGGGTGATGTGCCAGGAGTCAGGGGTAGTCCAGCGCAGCGCAGAGCTCACAGCGGCATGGCTGGAGCGGGTATGATCAACGGCACTCTGGAGTGAGCGCGACGCAGCCGGCGGCAAGGCGATTCCCACAAAGAGGCGCATACGCAGCCAGTGTAAGCCGAAGCGGGTTTTGATGCCGCAGTGCAGGAAGGCCGGAAACGAAGTGAAGCGGGGAAAGAAACAAGCAGCTTCCCGGGCCCACGATAGAGACCCGGGAGAATGCAGTGCGCCCGCGACCAGGGCCAACGGCGCGAGCCGGCATCGCTTCGCGCTCAGAGCAACCCTTTTGCCGCGGTCTGGGAGGTTTTAGTTGGACGGTGGCGGTGTTCCTGCCGCCGGCGGCGCTTCCGGACCCTCGTGGTGCTCCTCACGGGGAATTACGTAATCCTCGGGCATCTGGTGGCCGCGATGACAGGTTCCGCAGGTGACCGGCGATCCATCGCCTTCCTTATCGAGATCCATCGCCTTGCTGACGTAGTCCTTATTCATCTGCTGCGTCATGGTGTACATGATGCGGGCGATCTGCTTCTGGGGCTTGGAGTCGTCAGGGAAGTTGAGGCGCGGCCGGCCGTTGGGGCCCACTTGATTCGGGTCGGCGGCGTGACAGTAATTGCAGTGAACGCCGAGAGAGCCGGCCCAGGTCTCCATGACTTCGCGCACCTGATGACCGTTCATATCTTTAGGCAGTACCTGGAGGTTGGTAGGGGCCGGCATGTTGCGCATGGGGCGCTCACCCGGGGCCATGCCCTGCTGGGCCGTGGGCTGCGGAGGCTGGGCCACAGCGGAGGAGGCGAAGATTACTGCGGCAAACAACGCTGCCGCGCCGGAGACAAGAAACGGTGCAGGAGTTTTCACAGACGGGGAATCCTTTCAGCTCCGGAAGCGGGCTCCGGGGTGTTGTGGGTGCAGTTTAACGGACGGAGCAGGACGGGGGAAAGTTGACGCGCGGCCCATCAACTTTGGACCGGAGACGCAGAGATTGCCGGCAACGGCAAAGCGCAGGGGCAGTTCGACAGCATGACGGATGCCGATGCGGGGTGTGACGACGATGCGTCCGACAGGCGCGCCATCGTCACGCAACTGGAGCGGCGATGCGGGATCGAGGAGGTCAAGGCCATTGTGGACGGCGCGGGTAATGCCGAGCGCCTGACAAAGCCGGCTGGGGCCGCTGGTAAGCCGGGGCAACGCGGCAGCGGCGGCGAGGCCGCGATTGTGGGCCATGGCATCAAGGCCGGCGAGCGGCTCAAGCGCGCGGAGCAGGACACAGCCGGCGCGTCCCGCGGGCTCGCAGGAGACATTCATGCAGAAGTAGCGGCCATAGATCGAGTAGACATAGGCGTGCGCGGCCGGCCCAAAGAGAACCTGATTCCGGGGCGTGGGCCCACGATAGGAGTGGGCGGCAGGGTCGGGCGGCCGGTGATGCGGCCCGAGATAAGCTTCCACCTCGACAATGCGGCCGGCTAGGGGGCTCCGCGGTGCTGATTTCTGGACAAGAATCTTGCCCAGGAGGCGCCGCGCCACCCGCTCCGGCGACGCCTCAAAGAATGTCCGCGGGCAAAGATCGCCATACAGGGCGCCTTGCTGGTGCTGGGGCACGAGGTTTACTCCCTCGCAGGGCTCGCTGCGCGGAGCGCGGGCAGCATTGTGGCCGCTGGCCGGTCCCGGACTGACCTTCCCTGCTCTATTGGTTCGTCTTCGCCCCATTGCGCAGGAGAGCCAGCACCTCTTCGGCGTGGCCTTCGGGCTTGACGTTGGGGAAGACGTGCAGCAGTTTCCGGTCGGGTCCGATGAGGAAGGTGGTGCGCACGATGCCCATCACCTTTTTGCCGTACATGTTCTTTTCCTTGAGGACATCAAACTGTTTGCACACTTTTTCGTCTACATCAGCCAGGAGGGTATAGGGAAGGTCGTATTTGGCACGGAATTTGGCCTGAGCTCTGGGAGTGTCGCGGCTGATGCCGAGCACGACCGCGCCGGTAGCCTGCAATTTTTTGAAGGTGTCGCGAAAGCCGCAGGCCTCGATGGTGCAGCCGGGGGTGTCGGCGCGGGGATAAAAGAACAGGACAACAGGCTTTCCGGCGTAGTCGGAGAGGTTTACGGTCTTGTCCTCGTCCGTCTGCAAGGTGAAGTCGGCGACTTTGGCATTCAGATCCATGGGCACTATCCTCGTAGCAGATGAGGCCGGACGGCGGAAGGCCACCGGGTTCGGCTGCTTCAGCCTCGATTATTGTCGAAGGGCGCAGAAGGTGTCATTGCGAACTCAAACTCGTTTGTGGATAACGGCAGCGGGAATGCTGGCGGCTCTGGCTGCGGCCGAGGCGCAGTATCCAGGCCAGATCACCAAGAGCGAGAAGAATACGCCGACACTGCGGGCCGTTGCCGTTTTCGAGTGGACCGGCGATGAGGCCAAGCCCAAGACGAGCCGTCTGGTGCCGATCTGCATCTACGACGGCCAGAGCCTGGAGGACGCAGACGAGTATCTGGCCCGGCCGGCGCCGATTGCGCTGGGAAGCGACGTTGAATATCAGCTTTTGAGCAACGGCAAGCCAGTGGGCCTCTTCGACATCGAGACGGCGGGCCAGCAGCAGGGATCGTGGGTCGGGTTCGGCAAATGGAAGCCGCTGCCCAAGCCCAAGCCGCCGTCGAAGCAGGTAGCCAAGATCGATGAGTACGATGATGCCGGGAGCGATGAGCCGGTGCTGCACCGCAAGCACCAGGACGGGGCCACGGGCACGGGGAGCAGCGGGGCCTCGGGATCCGGCGCAAACGCGCCGGCACCGGATCCGGACCGTCCGGTCCTGCGGCCCACGGCAAGCAGCCCGGACACGAGCAAATCCTCACCAGCGAGTTCCTCGTCCGGCGAAGCGCAAGCGGACTCCGACCGCCCCAAGATGAAGAAGACAAAGGACGAGGATGACGGGGGATACGTGACCAGCGTGGACAAACTCAGCGATCCCAACCGCCCGCACCTGTTTCGCGGCAAGACGGCAGGCTACGATGTGGCAGTTACGCCCAGCC
>JAJXXG010000763.1 GCA_021781255.1 Acidobacteriota bacterium | reverse complement strand
ACTCCCTTGCATCAATGGCGGCAGGCCGGACGCTGGCCCGCGTGTCTGGATCGACTCTGGAGCCGGTTGGAACAGCGGCTCGGCAAGAGTCAGGGCACGCGCGAGATGATCCGGCTGGTGCGCGCGGGGCCGGCCGCGGGATGGAGCCGGCTGATCGCGGCGGTCGAGGAGGCCTTGCGGTTGGGCGTTACGGATGCGGCGGCGGTGCTACACATTCTCCACATGCCGGATGCGGGGCAGCGGCGGCGATACGCCGTCGCGCTGCCCGAAGAGTTGGCGCAGTACGAACGCCCGATGCCGGCGATGGAGGAATACGATCTGCTGCTGAGCCCAGCGCCGGGAGGCATTCAATGAAAGGCCGGACCGAAAGCATCGAGCACGCGAGCGTGCGGCAATACTGCAAGGCCGTTCGCGTGCCGGTCATCGGCGCCAACTTTGTGAGCCTGGCCGAGCAGGCGGTGAAAGAGAATCACAACCATATCCGGTATCTGGAAGCGCTGCTGGCGATGGAATGCGAAGAGAGGGATCGCCACGCCATCGGCAACCGGATTCGCGATGCCCAACTGCCCAGAACGAAAACGCTGGAGGAGTTCGATTTCGCGCAGGCGCCGCAGGTTTCGGCGGCGCGGATGCGCGAGTTGGCCGAAGGCGGCTACATCGACCGCAGCGAGCCGATCGTGCTCATCGGCGAATGCGGAACCGGCAAGACTCATTTGGCGACGGGATTGTGTCTGGCCGCGTGCCGTCAGAAAAGGAGGGCACGCTTCACCACCTCGGCGGCGCTGGTCAATGAACTGATCGAGGCCAAACAGAACAACCAGGTGCGCCGGCTGATGATTCGCTGGCAAAGGTACGAGCTGATCGTGCTGGATGAAGTGGGCTATGTACCGCTGGCCGACATCGGGGCCGAGTTCTTGTTTCAAGTTATCTCGGAGCGAGCCGAGCGCGCGGCGATCATTGTTACCACCAATCTTCCCTTTTCCGAATGGACGACTGTGTTTCCCAATCCTCGATTGTGCAAGGCGCTGCTGGATCGCATTACGGACCGCGCGCATATCATCGAAACCGGAACGGAGTCCTTCCGTTTCCGGCGCACGGTGGAACGGAGGAAGCAATATTGACGGAGAAAAGCCTCTGCTCCGAGCCCACCAGCAGGATGGGCCGCCCACCCACCGGAACCGCCCGCCGCAGCAGTCGGGGGAATGCCAGAACGGTGCTCGCGCGCAAGGGTTCGCTACGCCGCGCCAAAAGCAGGCGCGCCCTTGCGCACTGCGCGCCGTTCCGGCCACGTCAGGAATGCGACGGGCGGCTCCGGCGGGATGGGCTCAGGGGAGCCGTTCCTTGAACCGAACCAAGCTGCCACTGTGGACAAGGACGACGAGTTAAAGCACAATATGAATCACTGGGTGGGCAAAATTAGAATAGCGAAGTGGGCCATGCCGGAGTAGCGAACTCACCGAGATCACCCGGAATCGCATCCGTCGTGGCACGTTTCGGAGCGTTCCCGCACTGATAAAGGCTATCCAGGTCTGCGTCCGGAAACACGACAAAGTTCCCTAGCCCTTCTTGCGGACCACCACCTCGGAATTCATCGTGCGCAAGGCCGCTTTACTGGACGAACTTCAGAGACCGGACACTAGAACCCGGGAGCACTGTATTCTACAATGCGGTTTTGCCCTGCTTCGGCCTCGACAGCATGACACGTTGTCAGAAAATGCGGAGAATTCCCGTTACAACGGGGTGCCGATGACCCTTCATTCGCAATCTCGGAAAGACCTCTCTTTAAAGCTCGCCTAAATCTATTTCCATACGGTTCACTCTTTGGTCGGCTTTGGTGGAGTTCCTGTTGTAGCCCGTCATGCCAGGCCCAACACCAGGGCGCGCTGTTGAGGCGCACCACTCCTACTGGCAGCTTCTATTCTATTTGACCTTCTCGACCCGCCACGGCGTTCGTCCCCTCCCGCACCCTGCTCCCACTCAAATTTCGGATGAGACCGAATGCTATTCTTAAGCAAGTCGGATGGGCCAAGGAATCGTAGAAAAATATTGTGAAATTATTCCGGACTCTCAAATGCCGGCAGTGGCTGACGGCCTGCTGAACTTTGGCTCGACACTTCGAACAGCGAAAGAGTTGATAAGGCCCTTCTACCTGAAATGGCTGTTCTTTCGTCTCTCCTCTGCTAACTGCCCACAGGCGTTTCGGGCTTGGAGGGCCTATACTTCCTTTCAACTTCGTAGGGCGACTGCAAGACACTTTGCCCCACCGACGCAGAACCCGGATTTTGTTTTTCTTCCCATGACGGATTGGCATGCGCTCACTCAGCGTTCTCGGCAATTGGCCCTAGGACTCTCTCTACTCGGACATCGATGCGTTTACGTGAATCCGCACCTTGGGCGAGAGCGTACTCAGCCGTACCCCATCAGTCGCGGGTCGGTCATTACCCAACTGAGTGAACGGGTTTATGAACTTCACGTCCACGTTCCGCTGGAGCCGGTTTTTCACCATCGGCGCCTCAGGCGCGCTGAGGCTGACCTGATTGCTCGTGAGGTTCTAATGACGCTCCAAACGATGGGATCCGTCCGACAGGCTCTTGTCGTCAGTTTTCCGGTCTGGAATACCGTCGCAGCCCAGGT
Source organism: Acidobacteriota bacterium (assembly GCA_021781255.1). Next base: position 1,079 of record JAJXXG010000763.1, on the reverse strand, counting down.
CGCTGGCAAGACCTCCTCGCTGGTTGTGTACGATAGCCATGATCTTCTTGAGGGACTAGAGAAGATCTCATCAGATTTGTTGCTAGACGAACGGGCCGCGATGGATAAAGCGGACGCCGTCATGTTCTCATCCACCTGGCTCATGACCGAGCATCTTCGTAGAAATCCAGAACTCGTCCACAAATCGAGAGTGGTAAGAAACGCTGTTGGGCTGAGCAACTTTCCTATTGAGCTCAGTCGCCCCTCTGGCGAGAATCCGACTATCGGCTATATCGGCTATCTTGGTCCTTGGTTCGATGTTGACTCGGTTCGAGCCGCAGCCAGCGCTCGACCGAACTGGCGTTTCGTGCTGGTTGGCCCGGTCTCACCGGGTTTTCGTCGAGACGTGCTACTGCAATTGAAGAATGTTACCTTCGTGGGTGAGGTGCCCTACACGTCCCTCCCCGATTATCTTCGAACCTTTGACGTGGGGTTGATTCCCTTTCGGGTCGAACCTCTCACTCTCGCAAGTAATCCCATCAAATTGTATGAGTACTTCGCTCACGGGATTCCAGTTGTCAGTTCCCCGTTACCAGAGGTGCAGATGTATGGAGATCTCGTCTACGTAGCACATTCCCAGGAGGGGTTTCTCGAACGAATAGACGAAGCGTTGAGTGAATCCGGCGAAGCGCTCAGGGCGCGCCGCCTGCAAGTTGCAAAAATGCAAACCTGGGATGAACGGTGCCAGGCGCTCACCGCGCTGATTGCAGCTTGCAAGAAAGATTCGTGAGCGTCTATTGAGCCCCTCTTCCCGATCTGCCGGCGGGCGATGCATTGTGGTGTCATGAGCGACATCGGAATCGAGGAGCGGCCGGCCAACCCGAAGGCGGACGAGGGGACCGAACGAATGGCGGCGCATTCTGGCACACAATTTTGCTGCTCGCCTCAACTCGCACGAAACGCTGTGGAAGGCGTGATTTTTGTTCTGGTCCAAGTTGATCGGCAGACTCAATCGTACAATTAGTTCTTCTATGAGCTTCCACGGCTCGCCGCAGACGGTCGAGTGTATCAGAGCCGCAATTCCCGCCCGGCCCAAGCCT
>JAJXXG010000372.1 GCA_021781255.1 Acidobacteriota bacterium | reverse complement strand
TAACATCTTCAAACGTCCCATCGGGCTTTTGATGGTACAGGCGATTCCAGTACTCCGGCCCCGTCTTTTGCGGAATGGTTCCCTTCGGCGTTGGATCGGAATAGCGCGCCCCATTGACCAGAAAAATATCCAGCCGCCCATCGTTGTCGCAGTCAAACAACGCCACGCCCGAACCCATCGTCTCCAGCAGATACTTGCGCGATGTGTGCAGCGCCTGGTGCATAAAATGCACGCCCGACTTGTCCGTGATATCTACAAAGCGCCCCGGAACCTCTGAGGCTGCCGCCGTTTGCGATGAAGCCTGCGAGTCAGCGTCTGGCCGCTGTGCTGCCGCCTCCGCGCGCAGAAAGATGCTGAAGCAGAGCGCGGCTAAAACCAACACTGAGGAGCTCACTCTCGCCCGCCTCATCGCTGGCTCCCTGCAGGCGCAGCCGGCGTCGCAACCTTAAAAGCCGCACACGCCTTCGCGCCGCACAGTTCGCCCGTAATGCCCTTGCCCTCCGTGATGGAAAAAATCCGATCCGCCGCCGGCAGTTTCACCGTCTCCCGCGCTCCTGAAGGCCAGTGAATCTCCGCGCTTCCGGCGTCCGTCGCATCCCCCAGGCCAAAATGCAGCCGCGGATCATTCGTCGAAACGTAGCTTCCGCCACTCAACAAGTCCTGCCGCTGGCGCATACCGTTCGCTGTCAGAAAGACCGTAGCGCCCACTGCATCCCGCGGACTCTTCGCTCCGCCCTCAAGCTTCAATTCCACCCAGTGGTGGCGTTCCGCGTTAACATTCCTCAGCAGCACAGGCGGCCCATCCACCGGATTGATAACCACGTCAATCTTGCCGTCGTTGAAGAGATCACCAAATGCTGCCCCGCGACCCGAGGTAATCACTGCCAGTCCCGTCCCGTTCACCGCGGGAACTGCCTCGAACTTGCCATTGCGCAAATTGCGGAACAGCAGCGGCCGCTGCGCATAGGACGTTCCCCAATCCAGCCTGTCTGCCGCGGGATAGATGTGCCCATTCACAAACATCAGGTCCAGCCACCCGTCGTTGTCGAAGTCCAGAAAGCCCGTTCCCCATGAAAGAAATGGAATCGACACCTTGCCGATGCCGGAGAACATCTCCACGTTCGTAAAGCTGGTAGCGCCCTCATTGTGAAACAGCAGCTTCGCCTCGCTTGAAAAATCGCTGACGGCAAAATCAAGCAGCCCGTTGTTCATGTAGTCGCCAACAGCAATGCCCATCGCGGCCACTTCGCGTCCGTCCTCGTTGAGTCCGAACCCCGACGCATAGCTCGCGTCTTCAAACGTTCCATCGCCGCGATTCAGATAGAGATAGCTCAGCGTGGAGTCATTCGCCACAATCAGATCTGGCTTGCCGTCGCCGTTGATGTCCACAAACAAGGGCGTAAGCCCGTAATAGCGATTCACCGTGTCCGCCACGCCCGCCTGCGCACTCACGTCTGTGAATGTCCCGTCGCCATTGTTGTGAAAGAGATGGTCCGGCTCGCCCTCAAGGTTGCGTGGCCCACACATCACAGGCTCACCCCGAAACTCGCAATAGGAGTATCCCGTAGCCTTCGTCTTCTCATACGGCAGATCATTGCGGTCAAAGTGAACGTAGCCGGAAATAAAAACATCCAGCCGCCCATCCCCGTCGTAGTCGCCCCACGTCGCGCCAGCTGACCAGTTGCCCAGCGTAATGCCCGCCTTCTCCGCCACGTCGGTAAACGTCCCGTCGTGGTTGTTGTGGTACAGGCGATTCTTCCCGTAGTTGGTCACCAGAATATCCGGCCAGCCGTCATTGTCGTAGTCGGCAATGGCCACGCCAAATCCCCAGCGATCGTTCGTCACGCCCGCCTTCGCCGCCACATCGGTAAACGTCCCGTCATGGTTGTTGTGGAACAGCGCCGCATGAGGCGGAGTCGCCTTCCCGTCCAGCGCATTGAATGTGGATCCGTTCACAAGGTAGATATCGAGCCAGCCATCGTTGTCGTAGTCAATCAGCCCCACGCCAGATCCATTCGTGTCGATAATCAGCTTCTTATCGGCAGCGCCCATCACGTGGCTCCATCCGGAAAGTCCCGCCGCCTTCGTCACATCCTGAAAAATCACCGGGCCGGAATCCACAAAGCCGCCCGCCGTAATGGGCCGCTTCTGCGCATCGTAGACTGGCTTCTCGCCAAACCCCGAGCCGCTGCCCATGCTTGACACGCGCCTCGTCGCATCCTGCGCCATCAGAAATGTGCCAGGCACAGCGCATCCAGGCAGCGAAGAAAGCAGCAGACAACCAATAAAACGACCGAACCGCGACAACAGGGCTCCTCCACCGTTCGAGTCTATCGCAGAGTCACGGGCGCTGGCCTCATCGTTCCCGTGATCCCCTTTCCCTCGGACACAGTGAAAATCCGATCCACCGCAGGCAGCTTCAGCGTTTCCTTCGCGCCTGACGGCCAGCCGATCTCCACTGAATCCACGCGCGTCGCTGCTCCCAATCCAAAATGCACACGCATGTCATTCGAGGAGAGATAGCTCCCCCCGCTCAGCACATCGCCGCGCTGGCGAAGCCCGCCCGCATTCACATACACCGTGGCCCCCACCGCATCGCGCGGGCTCTTCGCGCCGCCCACAAGCTGCAGTTCCACCCAATGGTTGTGATCTGCGTTCACATTGCGCAGCAGCAGCGGCGCGCCATCGAGATTGTTGATAACCACATCGATCTTCCCGTCATTGAACAAATCTCCAAATGCGGCCCCGCGCCCCACGCAGACTGCGGCCAGGCCCGTTCCCTCAACCGCTGGAACCACCGCGAAGTGGCCATTCCCCTCGTTGCGAAAAAGCAGCGGCCGCTGCGCGTAGCTCATCCCCCAGTCAGGGTGCGCATCCGCCTGCGGATACACGTGCCCGTTCACAACCAGCAGGTCCTTCCATCCATCGTTGTCATAGTCAAGAAAGCCATCGCCAAAGCCGACAAACGGCACAGTCGGCGGTCCCAGGCCCGTGCGGATGCTGTAGTCGTCAAAGTTCCCCTTGCCATCGTTGCGGAACACAACATTCGTGTCATCCGAGAAAACCGTATTCACCAGGTCCATGTGGCCGTTGTTCTCGAAGTCGCCCGCGGCAATGCCCATGTTGGACACCTCGCGGCCTTCCTCGTTCAGCGCATATCCGCTCATGTAGCTCTGATCGTCAAACGTCCCGTCGCCCTTGTTGATGTAGAGATAATTCGGCGTCGAGTCATTCGCCACCGCGAGATCCACCCTGCCGTCCCCATTCACATCCACAAACAAAACGCCAAGACCATAAAAACCGTTTGGATCGCTCACCCCCGCCTTCTTGCTCACATCGGTAAAGGTTCCATCCCCGTTGTTGTGGAACAGGTGATCTCCAGCGCCCTGCAAGCCGCGCGGCCCGCACATCACATTCAGTCCGCGGTACTGGCACATGGAGTAATTCACGCCTTTCGTGCCCGCAATCGGCGGGTTCTGGAAGTCATACCGGATGTACCCCGCCACGAACAAGTCCAGCCGCCCATCGCCATCGAAGTCGCCAAACGTCGCACCCGTATGATCCACAACTGTGCTGCCGGAGCTCTCGTCAAGCGCCACGCCAGCCTTCTCCGCCACATCCGAAAACGTCCCATTGTGATTGTTGCGGTACAGGCGATTCGTCCCCAGGTTCGTCACGTAAAGGTCCGGCCAGCCATCGTTGTCATAGTCGCCCACCGCGCAGCCCAGTCCCCAGCGGTCGTTGGCCACGCCCGCCTTCAACGTCACATCGGTAAACGTCCCGTCATGATTGTTGCGAAACAGCGCCGCATGAGGCGACGCAGTTTTCCCCGCCAGCGCATCCAGCGTCGAGCCGTTCACCAGATAGATGTCGAGCCAGCCGTCGCGGTCATAGTCCAGCAGACAAACACCGGAACCCTTGGCCTCGATAATGAGCCGCTTCGTTGCGGTCCCCGTCACATTGCGCCAGCCTGTCAACCCCGCCTGCGCAGCTACATTTTCAAAAACCACCGGCCCGCTCTTCACATATCCGCCTGCCGTAATGGGGCGATGCTGTGCATCAAAGCTGGCCTTCTGCGCTGTTCCCGTCGCCATGCCCTGTTCTTGCGCATGCTCCGGCGCTGGCAGGTCCGTCACCGATTGCGCGCGCAAAACGCACGGAATCAACATCGCCCACATCACCGCGCCATAAGCCACGCCACGCTCAATCAACAACAGGAGTCCTCCACGGCTTGCAGTGTATCGCAATCAATCCCTCCCGCTGCCCCGCCAGAAAAACACCGCCTCAGCGCGGTCGTATGATGGGGGTTAAGAGCGCTCACCGCTCCTGAGCAAACCATTCATATCTGCCAACAAACAAATTGATTCATCCATCTTCACGAAAGGCATTGCAAATGACCGCGATTCATCCCGAAGACCTGCTTCAACAATTCGCCAGCGACAACTACGCAGGCATCTGCCCCGCGGCGGCGGCGGCAACGCAGGCTGCCAACCGGGGACACGTTTCCTCCTATGGCGATGACCCTTGGACCGCAAAAGCCGCCGACGCCTTTCGCGAACTCTTCGAGACAGATTGCGAAATCTTCTTTGTCTTCAACGGCACCGCCGCCAACTCCCTCGCGCTCGCGGCCCTTTGCCAGTCCTATCACGGAGTCATTTGTTGCGAGTCCTCCCATGTTGAGACAGACGAGTGCGGCGCGCCCGAGTTCTTCTCAAACGGCTCCAAGCTCCTCGTGGCGCAGAATGCAGAAGGCAAGCTCACCCCGGAATCCATTCGTGAACTCGCCACTAAACGTCAGGACATCCATTTCCCCAAGCCGCGCGTCGCCACCATCACCCAGTCAACTGAGACCGGCCGCGTCTACTCCGTCGCGGAGCTGCGCGCAATCTCCGATGCATGCCGCGCGCACGGGCTCTGCATGCACATGGATGGCGCACGCTTTGCAAACGCCTGTGCCGCGCTCGAATGTGCGCCGGCAGAGCTCACCTGGAAGTCCGGCGTTGACGTTCTCTGCTTCGGCGGAACAAAGAATGGCATGGCCGTCGGCGAAGCTGTCCTCTTCTTCAACCGCGCTCTCGCCGCCGACTTCGATTACCGCTGCAAACAGGCCGGCCAGCTCGCATCCAAGATGCGCTTCCTCGCCGCTCCGTGGGTGGGAATGCTTGAGGATGGCGCATGGTTGCGCAATGCGGCGCACGCCAACCAGTGCGCAAGATATTTCGCGGCGCAGGTGTCTTCCATTCCCGGCATTCAGTTGGCTGCTCCCGTTGAAGCCAACGCGGCATTCCTCGTCGCTCCTGAGCCCGTCCTCAGCGTGCTTCGCGAGCGCGGATGGAAGTTCTACACCTTCATCGGCGGCGCGGCGCGCTTCATGTTCTCCTGGGATACAGACCTCGCTCGCGTCGATGCACTCTGCCGCGATCTGCGGGAATGCGCTGCGCTGCGCACGTAGGATGTTCCTCGCCAACCGGGCTCGCCTTCAGTGCTTCTGCGCAGCGCGCCCCGCCCACTTGCTCCACATCTGCGGCTCAGCAAGCATCTTGATATAGACGCCGCCAACTACCGACCGCGCCTGAAAGCCCACTTGATGCGCAGTCACCGTGTCATACCAGTCCGTCATCGGGACGCGATCGGGCGTCTGATTGAGGAATGTAAACACCGGATGCACCAGCGCCTTGAAGTCCGCGGGATGATTCGCGAGCGTGGCTGACCACACCGTCCAGTCCAGCTTGGTATACGTGGCGCGATTATCAAGCGGCAGTCCGAATGCATTCAGGCGCGTCTTGTAGAAGGCAACTTCGCGCCTGGCAATCTCGCCGGGAAACATATTGAGCCCCAGTATCTGATCCCACACCAGGTTGTACTTCTGGCTCCATGTGCCGGTCTTGTCGAAGGCCAGACGATAGTGATCGCCATCAGCCGCCATTGTGGCCCACTTGCTCGCCATCGATTTTGCAGCAGCGTCATAGCGCGCCGCGTCTTCGTGATGCCCTAGCTTCTCTGCCAGTTGCGCATAGGCGGCCAGAGCCTCAATCGCCTTGATCGACAGGTTGGTGTTATGCGCCAGGTGCCCGGCAAAGTCATCCGTGCAAAGCTGGTTCTCCGGGTCAAATCCCTTGTCCAGCAGATACTCCGCCCACCTGGTAATCAGCGGCCAATAGCGCTCCGCGTACGCCGCGTTGCCTTCCGCGCGCGTCAGTGCAGCAAACATCAGAATCATGTTGCCGGATTCCTCCACCGGCATCTGGTCATCCTCGCTCACCTCGCCGCCACCATAAAGCTGTCCGTTCGCCAGCGGATAAACGCCCAGATCATGCGGCGCAAACGGAAACTTCCAATGCGCAGTCTGCGCGTAGCGCACCACCGGCTCCAGTTGCGCCTCCACCAGCTTCGGATTCAGAAACAGAAACATCGGCGCCGAGGGATACAGCACATCCACAGTTGAAATGGACCCGTTGCTGAAGTTCTCCTTCGGCATGAAGAAGGCAACGCCGTCGGCATCCTCCACCAGCTTGTGCGCCGCAATCGCCTGCCGAAATGCAAGCACCGCCACTGCCGCATACTCACTGCCTCCGGCCTGCGTCAGATCGCGCTCCAGTTCGGCGTCATACTGTTCCGCGCGCTTTTCCAGCGGCGCGTAATCATGCTCCGCGCCTTCAAGCAATGCGCTGAAACTTGAAAACTCCTTGCGCCAATACGGCAGCAGCTTCTGGTGCATATACTCAACTGAGTACTGGTCGTCATACGCCAGCAGCACATGGCGCGTCACAGGCGAGGCATCCACCTGCCCCAGCGGCAGCGCAAGGTTCAGCAGCGGAGGCCGTGGATAGCGGCTCTGCGGCATGCGCGGCTGATCCAGATCATCCTCTGCCGGCAGCTTCCCATGCCGCGCAAAGCTCTCCCGATCTTTCTCGTTCCCCGCCGCCGCCGCAACCGTCCCCTGCCCCTCGGGAACAGCCAGATAAAAATATCCCCAGTTGATGCGCAGGTTGTCGCCCCACTGCTGCAGCATCGGCTGCCGCTGCGTTCCCACGCGCAGCAAATCGAGGCCCGCAATCCGCGCGCGCGACCACATAACAGGCTCCCCTGGAGTGTTTGTTGCGATGGCCCCGTCCACGTCAAGGTAGAGCGTCACATCGTGCCGGCCGCCGTCGAGCGACCTCACGGTCCAGCTCAGATAGGTCACCGGCCGCGCCATCACCTTCATGTCATCCGGAAACGCAGGCGTGAAAAAACTGAGGCCAATCTCAACCGCCGGGCTTTGCAGCGTAACCAGCGTGCGCGTCGGCGTAATCTCGCGCCGCATTTCCTTCAGTGCGGGAATCGCGCGGTCCGCATTGCCCAGGTAGCGATAGCTCTTCCCGTCAATCCGCGCAATCCCGTTCAGTTGCTGCGGTGCGCCCGTCCAGTGCCGTGTCGGCCCGCCCGTCAGCTCGTCAGACGTGGACCAGATGCTGAAGTAGGGATCATGCGCCACAAGGGGAGTCGCCGGTGAACGAAGTTGCGCAGCCGTCGTCTGTTGCGCAAACACAGGCGCAATCGCCCCCGATGCAACCAGAACGCCTGCCATCGCGCTCATCCATACTTTGCTCATGCTCTCTCCTCCGCGTTCAGTGGCCGCAGCGTGAGCCGCTCGCCGCTTCGAGAATTGTACGCATCCCGATGCCTCATGCACATGCGGCCCCGCTCACCGCAAGCGCAAATGGCGCGCAGCGGTTACGCGGGTATCGAGCTGGCCAGCGCCGAATGCAGCGGAAGAATGCACGCACCAAGCAGGCCGGCTTCCGCGCCAAGCTTTGCGGGAAGCACCTGCGTGCCTCTGCCGGGCATTCCTTTTGAGGCTGCCCTGCCCGGCGCAGTCAGCGCATACACATAGCTCCTGCGTTCCAGCTCACGGAACATCGAAGGCAAAAGCAGATCCCACGAATTCGCAACGCCCCCGCCGACCACATAGAGAGGCAGGTTCAGTATGTTGATTAACCCGGCCAGGCAGATTCCCAGCGCCTTCCCTGTCTCTGCAAAGATCGCCAGAGCATCCGCGTCGCCCTGTTGCGCGGCCCCTGCAAGATCGCGGGCAGTCAGCGCCGCGCGCCTGCTTTTCAACTCCGCAAGTCCCGGAGCTTTGCCCGCGGCGATCAGCCGTTCTGCTGCGTTCACCAGCGCGGTTGCTGAAGCGCAAACCTCCAGGCAGCCGTTGTTGCCGCATCCGCAGAGAGGGCCGTCGGGATAAATCGTCATGTGCCCCGCCTCGCCGCCCATCCCTGTTGCGCCATGCCACAGCCTGCCATTCAGAATGATGCCGTTCCCCACGCCTGTGCCAAGCGTCAGCATGCACAGCGAGTCAATGCCAAGCTGCTTTCCCAGCCCCAGCGAATATTCCGCCAGTGCCGCAACGTTCGCATCGCTTTCAATCAGGACCGGCCGCTGCAGCCGCTTTTCCATCTCCTCAAGCAGAGGGAACCCATCCCATCCCGGAAGATTGGGCGGATGATGAAGGCGTCCAGCAGGCAGTTCGAGAGGCCCGGGCGATCCAACTCCAATGCCGGCCAGCTCGCGCTCTTCTGCATATTGATTCAGCAGTTGCCGTATCGCGCCGCACATGTCATCCACCACTGCCAGCGGTCCGGCCTCAAGGCGTGTGCGCAGCGTGATGGAGTTCAGCACTCCATCCCCAGGCGTGTATGCGGCGACCCGCAGACTTGTTCCTCCAAGATCGATGCCAATCGTCAGCACTTGCGCATTTTCCAAGGCCATTTCCAGTCACCGCAGATAAAGAAGATGGGAGCACGCACCGGCATAAGGTCGTTAAGCATGGACAATGAGCGCACACGATACCCTCTGCGAGACATCGTTGGCATTCCCTTTTCCGCCAGTCAATCGTTGCTCTTGGAAACGATACCACACGGCAACAGATTGCGGCCACACAAGGCCGGGTCAACCAGCTCGCGCTGGATGTATTCAGCCAGTCGCAGTACAGAAGGAGACAGTCTGCGCCCTGCGCGCCGGGTCGTTCGCCCAGGTGCCCGGCAGTTTCTTCTTGCGGCTGAACTGTCGGCTTGTGGTATCGTTTCCATTACCTCCCTCACCGTGATATGATTCGCGGCGGTATTGCGACGGGAGAATTCTCGCGCATGAAACTTCAATCGCGCGCTCTATCCGCCAGGAGAATTCAAAATGAGAACTGATACACGCTTCGGAGTCGCCAAACAGGCATCGGGAATCAGCTTCCCTGCCGCTTTGCTTCTCCTGTTCGTTGTTGGCATGCTGGGCAGCCCGCACGCGTTCGCGCAGACAGCAAGTCAGGCAGAGGAAATCGTCAAATCACTCGGCAGCCACTCCCAGGCGGTCGTCCAGCGTCTCACCGAACTCAACCGCCTCCCAGCCGACGAATGGCGATTCCACGCCGGCGATCTCGCCCACGGCGAGTCCCCGGACCTCGACGACTCGTCGTGGCAGGTCGTCAAGGCCCGCACCTCCGTCTCGGAAGATGCAGGCTGGTTCCGCCGCTCCATCGAGGTTCCAAAAAGCTTCCACGGATACGACCTCACCGGTGCGCGCATCTGGTTCTCCTTCAGGGCGTATGCCAACGGGCCAATGCCGGAAATCATTTACTTCAATGGCCGCCGCGTCGCCCTCGGCGACGATCTCGAACCCATCGTCCTCTTTGACAATGCCAGGCCCGGCGAAAAAGTTCTCGTCGCCGTCAAGCTGCTCCACACCGTGGACAAGAAGACCTTCGGCGGAACAGAACTTAAAATCGACTTCGCTGAGAACCGCCCCAATCCTGAAGATCTGCGGCTTGAAATGCTCTCCGCTGCATTGATGATTCCAAGCATCTCAAAGAACGTATCCGCGGATACCGCAACGCTGGAAAAGGCGATGGACGCAGTCGATCTCGCCGCCCTGGACGCCAACGACCAGGCAAAGTTCGATGCCTCCCTCAAGCAGTCCCAGTCCGTCTTGGAAGGCCTCAAGCCCGTTGTCCAGCAGGCCACCATGCACCTCACCGGCAACTCACACATCGACGCTGCCTGGCTCTGGCCCTGGACCGAGACCGTCGATGTCGTCAAGCGCACCTTCAGCACCGCGCTGCAGTTGATGAATGAGTATCCCGACTACACCTACACGCAGTCCGCCGCGCAATACAACGCATGGATTGCCGACAAATATCCTGAGATGAACGAGCAGATCAAGAAGCGCATCAAGGAAGGGCGCTGGGAGATCGTCGGCGGCATGTGGGTCGAGCCGGACCTGAACATGCCCGATGGTGAGGCGCAGGTTCGCTCCATCCTCGTCGGCAAGCGCTGGTTCCAGAAGGAATACGGCGTCGATGTGCGCATCGGCTGGAACCCAGATTCCTTCGGATACACGTGGCAGTTGCCGCAGATCTATAAGAAGTCCGGCATCGACTACTTCGTCACCCAGAAGACGGCATGGAACGACACCAATCAGTTCCCCTTCAAGCTCTTCTGGTGGGAGTCGCCCGACGGCAGCAAGGTGCTCACCTACTTCCCGCATGATTACGCCAACAACAACCTCAATCCCGTGCGCCTTAGCCGCGACTTCGCCATTGCCCGCGCTCACACCCCCGGCCTCACTGAGATGATGGACCTCTACGGCATCGGCGACCACGGCGGCGGTCCCACGCGCGCCGTCCTCGACGAAGGCACGCACTGGATGCAGCCCGACAAGGTTGTTCCCAAAATGCGCTTCGGAACCGCGCAGAGTTACTTCACTGAGTTTGAAGGCAAGGTCGTTTCCGACTCGCGCGTCTGGGACTACGACTCCATCGCAAAGGGCTACGAGCCGCCCGCAACGCCGCCCGCAGGCAAGGTCGCCCTGCCCACCTGGAAGAGCGAACTCTACTTCGAATACCACCGCGGCGTCATGACCACGCAGGCCGGGCACAAGCGCAACATGCGCAACAGCGAAGAGTGGGCCCTGAACGCCGAGAAATATGCGTCCCTCGCATGGCTCCAGGGCGATCGCTATCCCGGCAACGAGCTCACTGAGGCGTGGAAGAAAATCACATTCAACGATTTCCATGACCTCGCCGCCGGTTCAGGCATCGGAATCATCTACAAGGAAGCGCAGCAGGACTACGACCAGGTGCGCTGGGCGACAAACGAAATCTCGCAGCACGCCATCCGCACTCTCTCTGCCGGCATCAACACCCAGGTCGCAAGCGGCGTGCCCGTGCTGGTCTTCAATCCCCTCGCGTGGCAGCGCTCCGGCCCCGTCATGGTCGAGGTGCAGATGCGTGAGCCCGCGCCCCACGGCGTCGCCGTGCTCGATGCCGCCAATCACATCGTTCCGTCGCAGATCCTCAAGAGCGACGCAAGCACCAACCGCTACAGGCTGCTGCTCCGCGTCGACAACGTTCCCTCCATGGGCTACAAGATTCTGCGCGTCGTCCCCGGAGAGAAGCCCTTCGCCAGCGACCTGAAAGCCGAAGGCCTCACCCTCGAAAACGCGAACCTCAAGGTCACCGTCGATCCGCGCAGCGGCTGCATCACAAGCCTCTACAACAAGAAGGCAAAGTTTGAGGCTCTCGCCCCCGGCGCCTGCGGCAATCAGTTGCAGACCTTCCATGATCTGCCAAAGGAATACGACGCCTGGAACATCGATTACGGAACGCTCGATCACATGACCCCGATCGACAAGGCCGATTCCGTCGAGCTAGTCACCAAAGGCGCATTGCGCAGCGCAATCCGCGTCACCCGCACCTGGCAGAGTTCAAAGTTCGTCCAGGACATCACCCTCGACGAAGGCGCCGACCAGGTCAACGTCGTCAACGACATCGACTGGCACGAGACCCACGTGCTGCTCAAGGCCGCCTTCCCGCTCGCTGCCTCCAGCAACAAGGCAACCTATGAAATTCCCTACGGCGCAATTCAGCGGGCCACAACGCGCAACAACAGTTGGGAGAAGGCGCAGTTTGAAGTTCCCGCGCTCCGCTGGGCCGACCTCGGAGATGGACAGCATGGCTTCAGCCTGCTCAACAACTCCAAGTACGGCTATGACGATAAGGACAACGTGCTCCGCATCTCGCTCCTTCGCTCGCCCACATGGCCTGATCCTCAGGCAGACCGCGGCCACCAGCACTTCACCTACGCCCTCTACCCGCACGCCGGCGATTGGAAGCAGGCGCTCACCGTGCGTCACGGCTATGAGTACAACTACCGTCTGCGCGCTCTCCAGGTCGAGGCCCACTCCGGCAGCCTGCCCGCAGAGCACGCCTACGTCACCGTCAATCCGGATAACGTTGTTCTCACGGCGCTCAAGAAAGCCGAGGATGAAAATGGATTGATCGTCCGCGTCTATGAATGGGCTGGAAAATCAAGCGATGTAAAAATCCAGGTGCCCGCGGGCGCTACCGCTGCCACCGTCACCAACCTCATGGAGAAGCCGCAAGGCTCCTCGCTGCCTGTGTCAGGCAACGTAGTGACTGTGCCCATTCACCCCTACGAAATCCTCACCGTGCGCGTGGACTACGCTCCGCACCAGTAGAACAATGCGCCGTTTCAAAAGGCCTGCATTCACCTCCCGGTGGGTGCAGGTCTTTCTGTCTCAGGCCACGGATGGTGTGCATCCGCAGGAACTGCGCTGGATGAGATGCGTTTCAAGCAGAACGTGCCGGGTCCGCTTGGAGCGAGTCGCCAGGCCCGCATTGCGGTGGCCAAGAAGCTGATCAAACAATAGCTCAGCCGCAACACGACCTATTTCTTCAGCCGGCTGCTGGACAACGCTGATCGAGGGCCGCACAGCTGAGGCCAGTTCGAAATCGTCGAAGCCCAGCAGCGCCACGGTCTTCGGCACCTGAATATTCAGCTTCTGCAGAACTTCAAACGCGTACGTCGTTGTGCTGTTCTTCAGCGTGAAAAGCGCATCCGGCGGATGCGCTCCTGCAAGCATGCTCTCAATCGCATATTCGGCAGATTTGTAATCCTTGATCGCCGTATTCAGGCTGTAAGGCAGCCCGGCCGCTTCCACCGCGGCGCGATAGCCGCGAATCCGCTCCTGAATCGTGAACAGCGTGCTTTCACCCGTCAGGCAAACAATCCGCTTGTAGCCATGATCGATCAGGTGCTGCGTCGCCGTCTTCGCTCCCTTGAAGTTGTCCGTCACCACAGAAGCAATCGAAGAATTCGCCACCGGACGGTCAATCGCCACCACTGGCACTGAAAGACGATTGAGCAAATCCCGCAAAGCCTGGCTCCGCGAATTCGCTGGCGCCAGAATCAAGCCATCCACTCGATGGCTGATAAGAATGTTGAGATTCTCAAGCTCCGTGTGCGGGTCGTTGTGCGACGCCGTCACAATCAGAAGCGAGTCATTCGCGCGCGCCACGGCCTGCGCAGCCTCGGCGCAGCTTGAGAAAAACGGATCGGCAATGCTCGGTATGATCAGCCCAATCGTCTTGGTCCGGTCGCCTTTTAGCACCCGCGCCGCCTGGTTCGGCATGTAACCCAGTTGCTCAATCACGTGCCGCACGCGCGCCAGCGTATTCGGACTCACGCGCGCGCCACCGTTGATCACGCGGGACACCGTGGTCGTGCCCACGCCGGCTTCCCGCGCCACTTCGCTCAGTGTGGGTGGTGCGCTTCTCTTGATCATGTGCGCGTGGATGCAGTGCCCTCAATTGCAACTGAAGTCTAAGCCACTGGAGATGCTATGCACAACCGACCGAATCTCCGGCCCTATGCCACTGCCTGGCGTCCTGACTCGTCGCCGCTCCAAAGCCGCAACTCCGCCTCCCGCCGCGCCTTCAGGCCCGCAACCTCCTCGGCTCCGGCGTGATCCCAGCGCAGAAGCTGTCCGGCGGCGGCGTGATACTGCCCGTCATTCAGATCTTTCAGCAGGGTCGATGCCGCCAGTTGCCCCTCGCCGAGGTTGAAAACAAAGTCCACCAGCGCATCAAACTGACCCTGCGTAAGCGCCACCTTAACCAGCCGCTCAACCGCCTGCTCCGCCGCCCAAACATCGTTCAGCAGCATCGCCGCACCCTGCGCCTCGCTGATGCCGTCGGGAAAGTACTCCGGATGCACAAGCCGGTGGCCGTATCCGATCGTCGGATGCCCCGCCGCGTCCAGATACGTCCGGCTCCGAAACCCCTCCGACTTCTTCAGCAACTTCAATCCTGTCGCGCTCAACCGCATCCTGCTCCTCCATTCGCTCTCGAAGAAATCTCAGCTGATTCCCACGCTAGCAGGATGCGGGAATTAATCTGCAAAGCCGCCGCGGCCGTCTTGCCGCCCGTACCCGTCGCCTCTCCCGGTCGTCCTACTGCTCCGCCCTGTGGAAATTCTCCCCGCAATTTCCCTGTTGAATCCGGCGCTCTCCGTGCTAATCTTTCCCGGCCATGGATTGGCTTCGCCAATTTTCCCGCTGCGCACCTCCCTCCTTATATATGGCGATCTGGCGCAGCGTGCGTCCCGCAAAGCGAAATAGGCGGGAATTGCACCATTTTCAGTGCAATTTGTAACTCCCACAGCGGTAAGAGGTTAGGCCGAATCGCGCAGAAGTCTGGTCACTTTTGCGCATAAATCCGCGCGTATCTCTTGCAAATTGTTGAGGATACTGGCAAAAACCGGTAAAATAGTCAAATGGTTATAAGACGAAACGCAAGCAACGTGAACCGGAAAGATCGCCTGCAGTTTTGGCTGCTGGTGACTGCCTCCTGTGTCGCGCTGGCGGGCATGGTCATTACGCTTCCGACCAGGACCGTTCAGGCAAAAGCGATTCTGTCCGCGCCTTCGGCGACCGCGCCGTCTGCTACCGCGGCCACAAGCCCGACACCGGCGCTGACTCAGCCACGCCGGGCCGGCAGCAAGAAATCCGACAACATGCTCCACGGCATCGCGTCCTGGTATGGCGGCGTCTTCAACGGACGCCTCACGGCGAGCGGCGAGAAGTTCGACATGTACGCCATGACCGCCTGCCACCCAACGCTTCCCTTTGGCACCCGCGTGCGGGTCATCGACGCCGTCAACCATCGCTCGGTCGTGGTTCGCATCACCGACCGCGGCGACCTGGAGCCAGGCCGCATCATCGACCTC
>JAJXXG010001038.1 GCA_021781255.1 Acidobacteriota bacterium | reverse complement strand
TCTTCAACGCCTTTAACCACCACCAGTACGCCATCGGCACCGGAGCCCTCATCGGCAGCGGTACCGGCGGCGGCTCATCCATCAGCAACTCGATCACCAGCGCGCGGGCAGGACAGATTACAAGCGCGTCTGCCTCCCGTATCATCCAGATCAGCGGCAAGCTGAGCTTCTAACCTCAACCCGGGTCTCACCCAGGTCCGCCACGCCGCAATGGCGTGGCGGACTTTTCTCTGCACAGGAGATACACTCGTTCAATGAACCCCCGGTGCCTTCGCCTCGTGTTGATCGCTGCATGCTGCTGCACGCTGCCGCTCACAGCGCCCGCACAAGCCGGCAGCGACGATGAAGCCGCACAGTATGCCGCCGCAGGGCAGCAGGCGCTGGCCCAGGGCCACTACGCCGAGGCGCAAACCAGCTTCGAAAAACTCGCCCGGCTCGCTCCCCAGGTCGCTGAAGTCCATGCCACGCTGGCCGCAATCTACTTCAAGCAACGCCAATACCAGCAGGCCGTGCAACAGGTCAAGACAGCCCAGAGACTCAAGCCCGGCCTGCCCAGGCTGGACAACCTCCTCGGCCTTTCGCTCGCTGAGCTGGGACAGTTCCAGGCGGCGCTGCCCCCGCTCGAGAAATGCTTCCACCAAACGGACGACAGCAGCGCAAAGCGCATGTGCGGCCTGCAGCTCTTGCGCGCCTACACCGGCCTCGGCCGCGACTCCGATGCCGTCGAAACATCGCTCGCGCTCAACAAGCTCTATCCCGACGACCCCGAGATTCTCTATCACACCGGAAGAATCTACGGAAACTTCGCCTACATCGTCATGGAGAAGCTGCACGACAAGGCCGCAGGGTCCGTGTGGATGCTGCAGGCGCAGGGCGAAGCCAACGAGAGCCAGAACAACTACGACGCCGCCATCATCGCTTTCAATCACGTCCTTGTGCTCGACCCCAAACGCCCCGGCATTCACTACCGCCTGGGCCGCGTCTATCTCGCGCGCTTCAGGGGCACGCGCAAGCCAGAGGACCGCGAGGCCGCCATGCGTGAGTTCGCCGCCGAGCTGGCCATCGACCCCGCCAATGGAAACGCCGGCTACGAGCTCGCAAACCTCTACGCTGACTCGGGCAACCTCGATGAAGCCCGCAAGCAATTCATGCAGGTGATCCAGCACTTTCCCGACTTTGAAGAGGCGCTCGTAGGCCTCGGCGGCGTTGAGCTGGAAAGTCAAAAGCCCGCGGCCGCCTTGCCTCTGTTGGAGCGCGCAACCCGCCTGCGGCCCGACGATGAAGTCGCATGGTACAGGCTGGCGCAAGCCGAGCGCGGCACAGGCAACAGGGACGCGCAGGCAAAGGCTTTGGCCGCCTTCAGAAAACTGCACAGCTCAACTCCTGTCACGCTTCGCAAGCCAAACGCCGGCGACGAAATCACGCCGCAGCAGCTCGACGAGAACGCAAAGCCCTGACCCGTGATGTGCGGCACGGCCTGCGCGGCGCTGAAGTTCATAACCTTTGTTCCAGAGGAGCCATCCTTTGCGCGTCTCGCTCTTTATCACCTGCTATAACGACACGCTGTTTCCTGAAACCGGCAAAGCGGTCGTGCGCCTCCTGGAGCGCCTGGGCCACACCGTCGAGTTCCGCAAGGAGCAGACCTGCTGCGGCCAGATGCACTGGAACACCGGCTATCTCAAGGAAGCAATCCCCATCATCCGCCACTTCGTGAATGTCTATCGCGACGCTGAAATCGTCGTAGCGCCCTCCAGTTCCTGCGTCTCCATGATGCGCGATCACTACATGAAGGCCGCGGAGCTCGCGCAGGATGCAAAGCTCGCCGCCGACGTCGAGACGCTGCTGCCGCGCATCTATGAATTCACCGAGTTCCTGGTCAAGAAGCTCGGCGTTGAAGATGTCGGAGCGACCTATCCGCACAAGGTCACCTACCACACCAGTTGCCATTCGCAGCGCAGCCTGCATCTCGGCGACATTCCCATCCGCCTGCTCAAGCGTGTGCGAAGCCTGGATCTCTTGCCGCTTGAGAATCCCCAGGAGTGCTGTGGCTTTGGCGGAACTTTCGCCATCAAAAATGCCGACGTATCCTCGGCCATGCTTGCAGACAAGGCGCGCACCGTGCTCAACACCGGCGCCGAGGTCTGCACCGCCGTGGACAACTCCTGCCTCATGCACATCTACGGCTCGCTCCACCGCCAGCGCACCTTCGTGCGCACCGCGCACATCGCGGAAATTCTCGCCTCAACCGCAGGCGCTGAGGAGGGCGGCAAGTGAAAGAGCAAGCCCATTCACCGTGGTCAAAGCGCAGCTTTCCTGAGGCGGCAAAAGAACTGCTCGCCGATTCGCAGATTCGCCGCAATGTTCGCCACGCAACCAATGTCATCCAGGCCAAGCGCAACCGCGTGGTCGGCGAACTCGCAGACTGGGAGCAGTTGCGCGATGCCGGCGCCGCCATTCGCGCCCACGCGCTCAAGCATCTTGACCACTACCTGGCGCAGTTTGAAGAGAACTGCACAAGCGCCGGCGGCCATGTCCACTGGGCGCGCGACGCCGCCGAGGCCAACCGCATCATCCTCGATCTGATCCAGCGCCATGCCGCCAAAGAGGTCATCAAGATCAAGACCATGACCTCGGAAGAGATTGGCCTCAACCGCAATCTGCAAGCCAACGGCATCCAGCCGCATGAGACGGACCTCGCCGAACTCATCATCCAACTCGGTCGCGACAAGCCCTCTCACTTCGTCGTCCCCGCGCTCCACAAGAACCGCCAGCAGGTCCGCGAAATCTTTCAGCGCGAAATGCACCTGCCCGATCTCGGCGAACAGCCCGAGGACCTTGCCTCCGCCGCGCGTACCTATCTGCGCGAAAAATATCTGCGCATCAAGGTCGCCGTCTCCGGCGCAAATTTCCTGGTCGCGGAAAACGGCGCAGTCTGCATCGTCGAATCCGAAGGCAACGGGCGCATGTGCCTCACTCTGCCCGACGTGCTCATCTCGCTCGTCGGCATTGAGAAAGTTCTCCCGCGCTATCGCGATCTCGAAGTCTTCCTGCAAACGCTGCCGCGCTCTGCAACCGGCGAGCGCATGAATCCCTACAACTCCATTTGGACCGGAGTTCACGCCGACGATGGCCCAAAAGAGTTTCACGTTGTCCTGCTCGACAACGGACGCAGCCCGATTCTCGCTGACGATGAATCGCGCCAGACGCTCCAGTGCATTCGTTGCGCCGCCTGTCTCAACGCGTGCCCCGTCTATCACCAGACCGGCGGCCACGCCTATGAGTCGGTCTACCCCGGCCCCATCGGCGCAATTCTCACGCCGCAACTGCACCAGATGCAAGACGCCCGCTCGCTCCCCTATGCCTCTTCGCTCTGCGGCGCATGCTATGAAGTCTGCCCCGTCAAAATCAACATTCCCGAGGTGCTCATCCATCTGCGCGGCAAGGTTGTCCAGCAGGATCAAAAGACGCTTGCCGGCAAGCTCGGCCTCTGGAACATCGGCATGCAGACCGCCGCATTTCTCTTTGCCGATGCGAGCCGTCTGTCGCTTGCGCAACACCTCGGCCAGATAGGGCAAAAGGTCGTCGTGTCAAAGAACGGATTCATCGAGCATCTGCCTCTCATGCTTTCCGGCTGGACGCAGACCCGCGACCTGCGCCCCATGCCTGCGCAGAGCTTTCGCGACTGGTGGGCGCAGCGCGAAAAATCAAACCCGGACACCGCTTCATCCGCGAGTCCGCAACCCGGCAATGCCACGGAGGCGCCCCATGCCGAATAGCTCAGGCGCGCGCGACGCCATCCTCAACAGCATTCGCACTGCTCTTCGCGCGCCAGCCAGCGCAGACAGCGCCACAATCGCTGCCGGATACGCAGCCCTGCCGCGCCTCTACAAGCGCGAGGGAACCATCGGCCCCGCTGCTCTGCTCGACCTTTTCACGCATCGCCTCGTCGAATACGACGCCGGCGTCTGCCGAGCCTCGGCTGAAAACATCGGCAGGGAAGTTGCGCGCATCCTCACCGAGCGCGGACGCAAACGCATCGCCATCCCCGACGGCCTGCCGTCCGCGTGGCTGCCGGATGGATTCGATTTTCAAAACGCCTCGCGCTTTAGCGAGCACCAGCTCGACGAGCTTGAAGGAGTGCTCACCGGCTGCACCGTCGCCTGCGCTGAGACCGGCTCCATCGTCCTGCAGAACGCCGCGGCGCAGGGGCCGCGCAGCCTTACCCTGGTGCCCGATTACCACCTCTGCGTGGTCTTTGCCGCGCAGGTGGTCGAGACCGTGCCCGAGTGCTTCGCGCGCCTCGACGCCTCCGCCGCGCTGCCAACCACCTTCTTCTCCGGCCCATCCGCCACTGCGGACATTGAGATGACGCGCATCAAAGGCGTCCATGGCCCGCGCTTTCTTGACGTGTTGCTCGTGGCCTAGCGCCGCGCGTTGCCGCGCGCAGACTTCGCACGCAACCCATACGCTCGTATAATCAACGCATGAGCAATTCGCCGATTGTTGGCGTGGTGATGGGCAGCAAGAGCGATTACGCGGTGCTCTCCGCAGCCGTCGAGATCCTCTCTGCGCTTGGCATCCCGCATGAGGCCCGCGTCGTCAGCGCGCATCGCACGCCCGACTGGCTCTTTGAATATGCTGAGACGGCTCGCGAACGCGGGCTCCGCGTCCTCATCGCAGGCGCAGGCGGCGCTGCCCACCTGCCCGGCATGCTCGCCGCCAAAACACTCGTCCCTGTTCTCGGCGTGCCCGTAGCAGCCACGCAGCTCAACGGCCTCGACGCGCTCCTCTCCATCGTGCAGATGCCCAAAGGCGTCCCCGTCGGCACGCTCGCCATCGGCACGCCCGGCGCAGCCAACGCCGCGCTGCTCGCGGCTGAGATGCTGGCCACCACCGACGCCGCGCTCTACCAGCGGCTTGTCGCCTGGCGCGCCGAGCGTACCCGGGAAGTCATGCAGTTGGAGCTGCCCGAGTGAGCGGTTTGCCCGATTCCTCTCAACAGCAAAAGTCTGCAATTGTGCGACCCGGCGGGCTGATTGCGATCCTCGGCGGAGGCCAGTTGGGCCGCATGACCGCCATGGCCGCGCGCACCATGGGCTATCGCGTCCGCGTCATGGACCCCGAGCCGGCTTGTCCCGCAAGTTTCATCACCGATGAAACCATCGTGGGCGCATGGGATGACGTTGCCGCCGCGCGACGCCTCGCCACCGGCGCCGATGCCGTAACGCTCGAGATCGAGCAGATTGGCGTGCATGCACTCACTGAAGTCGCGCGCCTTGCGCCGCTCCGCCCTGGCGTCGAACCCATCCGCATCATCCAGGACAAGACGCTGCAAAAAGCATGGCTCGCCGAAAACGGCTTCCCCGTGGGCGCATTTCGCGTCGTCCGCAGCCAGGCAGAATTGCATGAAGCAGTGCCGGTTCTTGGCGGCCGCGTGTTTTTGAAGATTGGCCGCGGTGGCTACGACGGCCGCGGTCAGGCGCGGATTGGTTTTGAAAACCCGCCAACGCACACTGAGATCACTGAAGCGTGGAACGCCATCGGCGCGCGCTCCGCAGTGGCTGAACAGGCCCTCGACCTCGACTGCGAAATCAGCGTCATGGCCGCGCGCAATCCCGCAGGCGAAGTGCGCAGTTATCCCGCCGCGCGCAATCATCATGAAAATCAAATCCTCGCATGGAGCGTGCTGCCCGCCGGCATCTCTCCGGAACTCGAAGCGCGCGCCGAGTCGCTCGCAGCCGCCATCATCGCAAAGCTCGGCATCGAGGGACTGCTCTGCGTGGAGATGTTCGTCACCCGCGACGGGCAATTGCTTGTGAATGAACTCGCTCCCCGCCCCCACAACAGTTATCACCAGAGCGAGCGCGGCTGCGTCACCAGCCAGTTCGAGCAACTTGTCCGCACCACCTGCAACCTGCCCCTGGGTGACACAACGCTGATTACTCCGGCTGCCATCGTGAACTTACTCGGCGATGTCTGGCTTGGCAAAGAGCCTGACTTTGCTGCGGCGCTCGCTGTCCCCGGGGTGCGCCTGCACTTATATGAGAAACACACGCCGCGCGCAGCCCGCAAGATGGGCCACTTATCGGCAACAGGCTCCACAGCCGAGGAGGCGCTAAGTCGCGTGCTGGAAGCAAAACAGCGCTTGTAGCTCCGCCGTCGGCCGGCTTACTCCGCGCCCTTTTCCCACCGCTTCGGCCTGCGATTCGCCTGCAATATCTTCTTGCGCAGGCGCAGCGACTTCGGCGTAACTTCCACTAACTCATCGTCCGCGATAAACTCGATGGCCTGCTCCAGGTTGAGCGCCTTGTAGGGCACCAGCCGGATCGCTTCATCCGCGCTCGATGCGCGCATGTTGGTCATCTTCTTTTCGCGGACCACGTTGACGTCCAGGTCGTTGTCGCGCGAGTGCTCGCCGACGACCATGCCCTCATAGACCTCAACGCCCGGCCCCACAAACAGAATGCCGCGCTCCTGCAGGCCATTCAGCGAATAGGTCGTCGTCTGCCCTTGGCGGTCGGCAATCAGCGCGCCGGTGGGCCGCTGCGGAATCTCGCCCTGGTAAGGAATGTATCCGTCAAACAGCGCATTCATCACGATCGTGCCGCGCGTCTCCGTCAGCATCTCGCTGCGCAGCCCGATCAGCCCGCGGCTGGGCACGCGAAACTCCATGCGCACCCGCCCCGAGCCGTGATTGTGCATCTTCGTCATCTCGCCCTTGCGCGGCCCCAGCTTCTCAATCACTACGCCTGTGTGCTCTTCCGGCACGTCGATGGTCAGATGCTCCACCGGCTCCATGCGCGTGCCGTCCACCATTTTCGTTACGATCTCAGGTCGTCCGGCCAGCAGTTCGTAGCCCTCGCGGCGCATCATCTCGATCAGAATCGCAAGCTGCAGCTCGCCGCGGCCCAGCACCTTGAAGGTGTCGGGCGAGCCCGTGTCTTCCACGCGAATCGAAACGTTGGTCAGCAACTCTTTTTCCAGACGCTCGCGCAGGTTGCGGCTCGTCACATACTGGCCTTCGCGCCCCGCAAACGGCGAGTTGTTCACGCTGAACTGAATCGCAATCGTCGGCTCGTCAATCACAATCAGCGGCAGCGGCGCCGGGTTCTCCACGCTCGTGATCGTCTCGCCAATCGTGATGCCCTCCACGCCGGCCACCGCCACAATGTCGCCCATCGTGGTCTCGGTCGTCTCCGTGCGCTTGAGCCCGCTGAACGTGAACAGCTTCGTAATGCGCGTCTTCTGCAGCGAGCCGTCGCGCTTGGAGATGGTCACGTCGTCGCCCGCGTGCAGCGTGCCCTGAAACACCCGGCAGATGGCGATGCGGCCGAAGTAGTCCGAGTAGTCGAGATTCGTGACCAGAATCTGCAGCGTGCCTTCTGCATCGCCCGTGGCCGCGGGAATCGTGGAAACAATTGTCTCAAACAGCGGCTGCAGGTCCACGCCCGGCGTGGCCAGATCCGTGGTCGCCGTGCCCGCCTTGGCCACCGCGTAGAGCACCGGAAAATCCAGTTGCGACTCGTCCGCATCAAGGTCGATGAACAGGTCATAGACTTCGTTCAACACTTCCTGCGGCCGCGCGTCTGGGCGGTCAATCTTGTTGATCACGACGATAGGCGGCAGCTTCGCCTCCAGCGCCTTGGCCAGCACATAGCGCGTCTGTGGCAGCGGGCCCTCGGCCGCATCCACCAGCAGCATCACGCCGTCCACCATCTCCAGCGCCCGCTCCACCTCGCCGCCAAAATCGGCGTGGCCCGGCGTATCCACAATGTTGATCTTGCCGCCGGCATAGTTGATAGCCGTGTTCTTCGCCAGAATCGTAATGCCGCGCTCCCGCTCCAGCTCGTTCGAGTCCATCACCCGCTCGGCCACCTGCTCGTTGGCGCGGAAGGTGCCGGCCTGCCGCAGCATGGCATCAACAAGGGTGGTCTTGCCGTGGTCAACATGGGCGATGATGGCGATATTGCGTATCGTCTGGCTCACAGGTGCGAATTTCCTTTGTGGATGCGGCCCAAAGGCCGTCAGATTGGTGTGTGAAAATCAGGTGAATCACCGCACACTACGGCATCTTCTATTTTAGCAGCAAGGCGGAGAAAGTGCCTTCTGTGGGGCAATTGGCCAGTCGACGTCCGGCAAAAACCACGCTCTGCGCAGGACCCGCCCAACGCCACTTCCACACCCGGGCTTCGTCAAGTACACTTCTCCGCAAATGAGAATCGCCGCTCTCAACCGCCTGATTCCTGCCTTCCTCTTCGCCTGCACGCTCGCGCTGCTTGTCTTCGCCGCACCGCAGCCCGCCCATGCGCAAGCCAAAACCAACCACCTCCTCATCTACTCCATCGATGTCGAGGGCGGCCAGGCCACGCTGCTCGTTGCCCCATCCGGCGGCTCGCTCCTTGTCGACACCGGCTGGGGCGGCAACAACGGCCGCGACGCCGACCGCATCCTTGCCGCCATGCACGATGCCGGCATCACCAGGATCGACCACGTCCTCATCACCCACTTCCACACCGACCACGTCGGCGGCGTGCCCAACCTCGTTCAGCGCATCCCCATCGGCGAGTTCCTCGACCACGGCGAAAACCGCGAAGACTCCGACATCACGCGCCGCGACTACGCCGCCTATCTCAAAGCCATCCAGGGCAAGCCGCGCCGCATCGTCCATCCCGGCGACACCATCTCCATCCCCGGCCTCAGCACCATCGTCCTCGCAGCCGACGGCGAGCACATCACGCAGGTTCCCGGAATCAAGCCCGTGCCCAACCCCTGGTGCGCCGCCGAGCCCCAGTGGCCCGTGGACGACAGCGAAAACGCCCGCTCTTCCGGAATCCTGGTACGCTTCGGCAGCTTCCGCTTTCTCGATCTCGGCGACCTGACCAAGGCAAAGGAAATCGCCCTCGTCTGCCCCAGCAACCCCATCGGCACCGTTGATTTGTATCTCGTGGACCATCACGGCATGAACCTCTCCAACGCGCGCGCCCTCGTGGACGCGATTCACCCCCGCGTCGCCATCATGAACAACGGCGCGCACAAAGCGGGCAGCCCCGGGGCTTGGCAGACCGTGCATGACAGCCCCGGCCTCGCAGACATGTGGATGCTGCACACCGCCGAGGGCTCCGACGCCGCGCACAACAGCCCCGCGCCGTTCATCGCCAATCTCAAAGGCGGCAGCGACGGCGCGTACCTCAAGGTCGTCGCATCCGCCGACGGCAACTTCTCCGTCACCAACACGCGCACCGGCCAGACAAAGCAGTACCCTGCAAAATAGCGCCCCAGCATCCGATTCACGCGGATAGGACATGCTTACCAGGCCACAATCGAGCACAGGCATTGTGTCAGGGCACGACTTCAGTCGTGCCGCATCCGCCGCCTCGTCAACACGGGCTTCAGCCCCTGAGGGAACAGCTTCCCTGCCGAACAAACTATGCAGAACCTCAACACGCCACTGAGCTTTACAATGGCAAGCGCAACCGGAGCCCGCAAACCGGCGCTTCGAAACCGGAGGAAACATTCATGTCCATTTCACGGCGGGAATTTATGAGCGGATTAGCGGCAACCGGCGCACTGGCGTCCACAGCGCGCGTGGCTCATGCCAGCGCAAGCTGCCCATTCCGCGTAGCCGTCATCAATGACGAAATCACCCAGGACTTTGACCACGCCTGCTACGTGGCCGCGCACGACTTCGGCCTGCAGTGGATCGAGCTGCGCGGCATGTGGAACAAGAACATCACCGATCTCGACGCAGCCGACCTCACGCGCTCGCTCGCCATTCTCAAGAAATACAGCCTGCGCGTGACGGACATTGCCAGCCCGCTCTTCAAGACCGACTGGCCCGGCGCGCCCATCTCAAAGCAGAGCGAGCGCCGCGATAATTTCCACGCCGACTTCGACTTCAAGGCGCAGGACGCACTGCTCGACCACAGCATTGAACTGGCCAAGACCTTCAGCACAGACCGCGTGCGCTGCTTTGACTTCTGGCGCCTCGACGACCAGAAGCCCTATCGCGCTGCAATCAACGACAAGCTGCGCCAGGCCGCGCAACGCTGCGCCAAACACAACATCATCCTGCTGCTTGAAAACGAAATGTCCTGCAACACGGCAACCGCAGAGGAGTCCGTTGCCACGCTCGCTGCCGTGCCTGAAACCAACTTCATGCTCAACTGGGACCCCGGCAACGCCGCTACCTTCCCCAACAGCAAGCCCTTTCCTGACGGTTACAACCTGCTGCCCAATCACCGCATCGGCCACTGCCACGCTAAGAGCGTGATTCGCCATCCCGACGGCAAATGGGAGTGGGCCGCTGTCGGCACGGGCGTCGTGGACTGGGCCGCGCAACTCCGCGCCCTCCAGCACGACGGCTACCACTACGCCGTGAGCCTTGAAACGCATTGGCGCGGAGCCGGCACGCCCGAAGACTCCACCCGCATCAGCATGAAGGGGCTCAAAGAAGCCCTCGCCAAAGCCGGAACAGGCTGCTGAACGTGGGTTTGGCACTCAGCAGATAAGCCTCAAAGAAGTGTCCCGCGGCCACCGGCTTGAATGCTATTCAGAAGAGCCGCCCATTCCTGGGGTGCAATTGGCGAACGCGGAACACGGGCGCGGTTCAGCTTGTAAAGGGCTTTCTTCAGTCCGCGCAAGGGCTTGTCTTCTTTGACGAACGGGATAAGACGTTTGGCGGCTTGCGCAATGGACGCGCGAAGTTCGTGAAACGAAGCGCCATCCTCTGGCCGAAATTGCGCCCAGCCAATCGAGTGCACAAAACCCGCTGCTCCAAACGTGTCAGAGCGCAGAACATCTTCAACGAAAACTCGGATCGGACCGGAAAACTCATGGAGTGCATTATGAAATGCCACAATGCCCTCTGGCACTACGTGGCGCGAAAAGCCATCGAAATCCGACTTCGCCCCTTGGTAGCTATGGTCGCCATCAATCCACAAAAAACGGATAGGACGACTCCAGGAGGAGGCTATGTCGCTCGAGTAGGCACGATGCACCTCCACCATGTCTGACACGCCCGCGACCCGAAGGTTATTCAAGAACTCCTCGTAAGACGAGGCATTGGGCGCCGCTCGATGGACTTTCAGTTCGGGAGAATGGAAGTTATGAGGGTCGATGGCAACAATCGGATTGAGGCCATAGTGCGCGGCCACCTTGGCCAGCATGACTGTGGACTTTCCCTTGAAGCTACCAATTTCAACAATGCCCCCCCCCCGCGGGGCGCAGGCCGCTGCCATTCCCAGGAAGCGGGCTTCCTGTTCAAGCAGAAATCCGGGAATTTCTCGAACTGATTCCCAAGCCGAGTCGAGGACAGAATCGAGATCGTGCGGCACTTCCATCATCGCCAATGCCATCTCCCTGTTACGCATGATAGACGCTGTCGGGATCGAGCTTGGCCGGAGTAATTCAAAACGACCGCGAGGAAGGTCGAGGGAAACAGGCCCGCTTGCATCGTGTCAATCAGCAAAGCCTTCCAGCTATTACGCCTTCCGCGTCCGCCGGTGCAGCTCTTCCAGCGCATCGCACGCAGCCTTCACGCCGTCTTCGCCGCGCAGCCGCTCGGCCACGCTCTGTGCGTGCTGCGCAAAACCCGGCTCGTCCAGCATCGCCCGCAGCGTGCGCGCCACGCGCTCCGGCTTGTAGCCGGATTTTTGAATCACCTGCGCCACGCCCAGCCGCTGCATGCGCCGCGCGTTGTCCGGCTGGTCATGCGAGTAGGGCATGATCAGCATCGGCCTGCCCGCGCGCAGGCACTGCGCCGTCGTCCCCACGCCGCCCTGATGCACCACCAGCGCCGCCCGCGAAAACAGCTTCGAGTAAGGCGCGTACTCCGCCACGCAAATTGAGTCCGGCAGCTTCTGATGCGGCCGGTTGCGCGGGTCCGTGCCAATCAGCAGCACCGCGCGAATCCCCAGCTCCATCGCTGCCTTTGCCGACACCTCGTAGAAATCCCCCGCAGCCAGCACCGCCGCCGACCCCAGCGTGAACACCACCGGCGCAGCGCCCGCATTCATGAACTCTTCCAGATGCGCAGGCAGCGCCGCATTGCCCGCGTCCGCGTCATAAAAGCAGAAGCCCGCGATCAGCGTGTGCTGCGGCCAGTCCTTCTGCTCGTCGCCCAGCACGTGCGAGAAAAGCGCCAGCACCAGATGCGGCGAGTGCTTCGCGTCAAACAGCGGATTCGCGCCCCTTGGCAAGCCCAGTTCCCGGCGCAGCTCATAGATGGGCTGCGGCCACTTGCGGCTCACAAACCGCGCCAGCCGCTTCATCACCTGCCCCATGCCCGCCAGCCTGTCCGCCCGCGCAAGCTGCG
The DNA here is from genome assembly GCA_021781255.1 of Acidobacteriota bacterium. Next base: position 2,747 of record JAJXXG010001038.1, on the reverse strand, counting down.
GAAACGGCGGCAGCACCGGCGGATCATACGCTGAGAAGAACGACAACGGCGCCAGCACATAACTCGCCCACGGAATCTTCGCTTCCTCCGCCACCACCGGCCCGGCATAGTTCAGCTCGCCCAGCAGCAGCAGGTCCGCGCGCGCAGGCTTGGTGGCAGCATCCAGCAGGTCGGTGTAGGTCTCGCGTAGCGCGGGAAAGAGAAAATTGCGCAGCCCATGCTCGGTGCCATGCTTCACGTCGTAGACCATCTCGACAAGAATCGAGTTCGTCGGATCAATGTCCGGCCGCACAGCGTGAAACTCCAACCCCAGCGGCGCAATCTTCGGCGCGTAGACCGCGGGCAGCGCCATCACCGGCACATGCCCCCGCCGCCTCAGTTCAAGAGCAATGGCGATCAGCGGATTGATGTCGCCGTAGGTCCCGATGTTCGACAGAACAATGCGCACAAGTGGGTCCGTAGTTCGGAATGGTGACGCATCGATAAGAGTAATGCATGAAGAAGACGCAGATCAGCTTCAGCCTCATTTAATCTTGCCGCAGCGATAATGGCATCAGGGAGACGAGCCCCATGCGCGTGCTGCTGGTGGAAGACGAAGTTCGCCTCGCGGACAACCTGGCCGCCGCCCTGCGCGACGGTCCCGGCTTTGCCGTGGACTGGGCCGCCGACGGCGAGGCCGGCGACGACTACGCGCGCAGCGCCGTCTATGACCTCGTCATCCTCGACCTGATGCTGCCCAGACTCGATGGCCTCGGCCTGCTGCGCCGCCTGCGCGCGCGCCATGACGCGACGCCCGTGCTCATCCTCACCGCGAAAGAAGGCAAGAACTCCATCATCGAGCTGCTCAACGCCGGGGCCGACGACTACCTGGCCAAGCCCTTCGACCTCGGCGAACTCCTCGCGCGCGCCAAGGCCCTCATCCGCCGCGGCAAGGGCGCGGCCCATCCCACGCTCAACGCCCTCGGCCTCACCGTCAACACGCTGGAGCAGACCGTCCACCGCGCGGGCGTGCTCGTTGACCTATCGCCCACCGAGTACCGCATCCTCGAATACCTCATCCACCACCCGCGCAAAATCGTCAGCAAGCGCGAGCTGCTCGAGCACCTCTACGACTACAACTGGGAGCACCACTCCAACGTGATCGAGGCGCACGTCTCCAACCTGCGCAAGAAGCTGGACGCTGCCCAGCCCGACGCCGAGCCCGTGATTGAAACCATGCGCGGCCGCGGCTACCGTCTCGCCGCTGAATCGGAAACCGGGCTAAACCAATGAGACTTCCGTTCCAGTCAAAGTCGATTGCCTTCCGCCTCATCTCTGCCGTGCTGCTCGTTGAGCTGGTCTCTTCCGTGCTCGTCGTCTTTCTCTCTCTGGGATACGAGCGCCACGTCCACTTCCGCGCCTTCGACGTCATGCTGCGCGGACGCGCCGACTCCGTACTCGGAGCCGTGCAGGACGCCGAGGATGCCGCCGACAACGTCATGCTCGACCAGCGCGACCTGCATCTGCCCGCCGAAGACATCTATGAGGTCTACGACGCCCATGGCCGCCTGCTTGGCCGCTCGCCCAACTGGCAGGGCTCCGGCGGACCCTCCACGCCAGAGCACGACGGCTTCCTGCGCCTCACCGTCAATCAACGCCGATTCCGCGCCCTCCGCTTGCACGGCTCGCGCATCGTGGACCCCGCCGAGCCCGGCGGCGGCACCCTTCGCCAGGTCACCATCGTCTACGGCGCGCCCGTCGAGCACGTCTGGCATGCCATTCGCGGCGCTGTCGAGTTCTACGCCGCGGGCAGTCTGCTGCTGCTTGTCGTCACCGGACCGCTCATCGCCTGGCTGCTCCATCGCGGACTGCTGCCCCTGCGCCAGTTGGCCGCGCTCGCCTCCAACGTCACCGCGGACGCCATGCAGTTCAACCCGCCCGCCAGCGCGCGCACCACCCCCGAACTGGCTCCGCTCACCCACGCCCTTGAAAGCGCCCTGCAGCGCCTCGAGCGCGCATTCGTCCAGCAGCGCACCTTCGTCTCCGATGCTGCGCACGAGTTGAAAACCGCCGTCGCCGTCGTCAAGTCCTCTCTGCAACTGCTGGGCCTCCGCGAGCGCACCGCCGCCGAATATCACGCCGGCCTTGAGCGCTGCCTCGCCGACTCCGAGCGCCTCGAAGACCTTGTCGCCAAAATGCTCACCCTCGCCCGCACTGAAGACAGCGCGCCTCTTCCCGGCACGCCGCCCGCCTGTGACATCGCCGCCTGCATCCGGCGCACCGTCGCGCAGCTAGCCACCGTCGCCGAGCTGCGCGGCGTGCATGTTGCCTTCGTGCCGCCACCCAGCGCAGTCCATGTCCCCCTCGCCACCGACGACTGCCTGCTCGTCGTCTCCAACCTGCTGCTCAACGCCCTCCAGCACAGCCCGCGCGCGTCCACCGTCGAACTGCGCCTCACCGCGCAGAACGAAGCCCTCGAGCTCTCCGTCGAAGACCACGGCGAAGGCATCAACCCCGGCGCATTGCCTCACGTCTATGAGCGCTTCTATCGCGGCGACCCCTCGCGCGCCCGCTCCACCGGCGGCGCCGGACTCGGCCTCGCCATCTGCAAAGCCGTCATTGAGCGCGCCGGCGGAGACATCGCACTCGCCAGCGAGGTCGGCAAAGGCACCACCGTCACCGTGCGCCTGCCCGCCGCCCATGAATCCACCGCAGATTCCGCCTGATCTTCAGCATCCCTTCTCCCTGGAGTGGAACAAGACTTGCGC
>JAJXXG010000909.1 GCA_021781255.1 Acidobacteriota bacterium | reverse complement strand
CCACGCGCAATGGACAAACTGCCGACCCGGGTGAAGGACAACAAGTTGCAGGTCCATTTCCAGTATTTCCGGTCAAATGTGCCGAACCAGGAAAAATTAAGTTAACCGCGATGAGGGTGAAGCTGTGGACAAAAAGGACAAAGTAGCCTCTGCCGCCCCACCGAGCGGGAGCCTTTCGAAGCGCATATTCCACTGGATGGATCGGCGTGCCGGCCTGGACAAGTTAATGAAGGAGTCGCTCGACGAGCCGATCCCGGGTGGTGCACGATTCGTCTATGTCTTTGGGTCCGGACTACTTTTCATTTTCATCTCGCAGATCATCACCGGCATCTGCCTTGCCCTCTACTACGTGCCGTCGGCGGAGACGGCGCACACCAGCGTAGCCTACATCACCAAGCAGGTCGCGGCGGGAGCATTCCTGCGCAGCCTGCATTACTACGGTTCCAGCGCGATGATTATCGTGCTGCTGCTGCATTTTCTGCAGACGTTTCTCTATGGCTCGTTCAAGGGGCGGCGCGAGCTGCTCTGGATCTCCGGGGCCACGCTGTCCCTCTTCGTGCTTGGCATGGGCTTCACGGGATATCTGCTGCCCTGGGACCAGAAAGCGTATTTCGCGACTGCGGTGGGCACGAATATCGTCGGCCAGATACCCATGATCGGCGAGTGGCTGACAAGATTGCTGCGCGGTGGCGACACCATCGGCACGCTCACCTTGTCGCGCTTTTACGTCGCGCACGTCTTTCTGATTCCTGGCGCCATTTTTGCTTTCATCAGCATTCACATCTTCCTGTTCCGCAAGGCAGGAGCGGCTGGTCCGATCAACGAAGATCCCATCGAGCCAAAGCTTGACCCGCAAGGATTCTATCCGCGCCAGGTGCTGATGGATATGGCCTTCGCCCTGCTTCTGATGGTGGGTCTTGGCTTTCTGGCGTATTTTCACCCGGTGGGTCTGGGCCCTATCGCCAACCCTGCGGATACGCATTTTCTGCCTCGGCCCGAGTGGTATTACCTTCCCATGTTCGAGTGGCTCAAGTTCTGGGAAGGGCCGAAGGTGGTCTTCGCGGTTGTCGTGACGCCGGCACTTCTTGCCGCGTTGTTTTTCCTGTTGCCATTTCTTGATCGCAGCCTCGAACGCAGACCATGGCGCAGGCCCATTCCTGTTCTGGCCGTCGCCATCGTGATTCTGGGCACGTTCTATCTCGGTTTCAAGAGCCATCAGGACGACGAGAATGACCCGACAACCGCCGCGCAGCTTGCACTTCAGGCCAGCCAGGAAAAGGCCTACACTGCCGCGCCGTTTCATCCTTACATGGAATCGCCTGGTGGCACGGGACCGCTCGCGCTCCCCATCGGCCCTGTCAATCCGCTGGTGTCGCAGGGCAGGGGCATCTTTCAACAACATGGATGTTCCGGCTGCCACGGTGAGGTCGGTCTGGGCAGTACGGTTGCGCCGAGCCTGCAGGGCATCACCACAAAGTTTCCGGAACCGCAGTTGATCGCTCTCCTGCACAACCCGAATGCTGCGATGCGTGCTGGACACATGCCATCGGTGGACGTTTCCGCAAACGACATGTCGGCACTGCTGGCTTACCTGGGCGTGATTGGAACCAGTGCGGCCAATGTGCAGGCATCATCGGGCGCGTCCCCGCAGCCCTCTGCAATTGGTAAGGAACTTGTAACGGCTGCGATGACCGGCACAGGAACCGCGGGGCAACCACAAGGCGCGGCTCCGGTGCAACTATCCGCTGCTGCTGCCGCCGGCCGGCAACTCTATCAGGAGCGCTCGTGTTTCGCCTGCCACGGAGCATCCGGCGAAGGTGGACGCGCGCCCGCGCTGGCTCCCCTGATCGCGCATGTTTCCGACGCACAGTTAGCGCGTCTTCTTGAGAACCCAAGCGCCAAAATGAAAGCCGGAGGTATGCCACCCGTTTTCGGCACGCCCGATCAACGCAACTCCCTGATTGCCTATCTGCGCACACTGCGTCCACCCCAGCAGCAGCCTCAGCAGCAGGCCGTCACTGCTGTTGCCGCCCAGGGTGGCAGCGTTCGCTATCCGGATATGGCGCCAACTCCGGCGCCTTCGATCGCGGCCTCTGCAAATCCAGGCTCACCCGTGGCTTCAGCCACCGCTGCACCGACCCCTGTATCTGCGGCGGCAACTGCTCCAAGTCCTGGACGCGCACTCTTCCTTTCACAGGGTTGCGCAGCATGCCATGGACCGACGGCGCAAGGAACCCAGTTCGCTCCGTCGCTCATCGGTATCGCAAAGAAATTTCCTGGTGAGAGACTTCCCGCGCTTTTGCACCACCCGACGAGCAAGATGCGCGCCGGTGGCATGCCTACTGTGGCCCTGAAGGATGCACAGATGCAACAGTTAGTAGCCTATCTGTCCAGCCTGGAACCTGCGCCCGCCTCTGCGCCGAGTGCCGCCGCAAATCCCGGCGTTCAGGCGGCATACACGCAACCGGCTGCCTCGCCGTCCGCCGTTGCACAGGCTTCGGCCGCACCCGCGGCTCGGCGCGCTTCACTTACTCCGCTGGAATTACAAGGCCAAAAGATATTCCAGCGCATGACGTGCGAGACCTGTCACGGCGTGGGCGGTTTGCATGGAACGGTTGCCGCTCCTCCATTGGCGGGCACAGCTTCTCTTCTCCCCGCGGATGTTCTTGAGAACCTGCTGCGGCACCACACCATTCGGATGCAGATGGGCGGCATGCCTCTCACTAATTTGAATCCGCCAGATATGAAAGCTCTGGTGGCCTATATTCGCTCCATGCCCACGCCTGCGGATGGGAAGTAATCCGGGGCCTTTGGGGCGAGGCTGCCCACATGGCCGGCCGCTTCAAGTAGGGAGCGGCCAGTCGTGGACACGAACTGCGCTCCGCTGGAAACATAGACGTTGGGTATGCCGCTGCCAGCGGATCGATAGACCTTGAAGCCGTATTGCAAGTCTGTTGAAATCGGAAATGCACCGGCATAGGGCAACGTGGCTGCATTGCCTGAGCCGGTAGAATACATCTCTTCAACGTCGTGCCGTAGTCCGCGTTCAACAGGCGATTCCTGAGTCAGACCTGCAGAACACCTCCATCGTGAGCGACCATCTCATAGAGCACAGGGTTCACGAAGAATCCGAGGAAGAGACGTGAGACCAGGCCCTGCAACGATGACGATCGCAAAGGGCTTCTGCGTATCAGAGCCGATGCCCGTGGAAAGCGCCGCGGGCAAAAGCCCAAGACAAGCAACCAGAGCCGTCATCATGATGGGCCGCAATCGCAGCAGTGAAGCTTCGCGCGTTGCTGTACGAATGTCTTTACCTTCGAGTCGTAGCTTATTGATGTATGAAACGAGGATGACGGCGGTTTCCACTAAAACACCCATCAACGCGAGCAACCCAAGCGCCGACGAAGCACTGAATGTTGTGCCGGTCATCTTGAGGGCAAGCAAGGCGCCGACTGGCACGGTAAGTATGACTCCAATCGCAATGGTCAAAGGGAACTTGAAGTTCCCATAGAGCGCGAACAGGATCATAAAAATGATCAGCACGGCGAGCGGACCAATGTAGGCCAGCTGGCGCCGAGCTTCAAGCAATTCACCGTACTCGCCGCCCCAAGCGATCCGATACCCGGCGGGCAAGCTCTTTTGAATATCTGCAATTGACCGCTGGCCTGCCAGTCTACCCGTACTTGGTTTTTCAACGACTTACAAACCCGTGGGGGACGCCTAA
>JAJXXG010000091.1 GCA_021781255.1 Acidobacteriota bacterium | reverse complement strand
TCTGTCGGCCAGCCCAGCACCAGCGCGTAGATCACAGTATTCGCCTTATTGCGCGTGAAGCGGATATCTTTCTCTCCCAGTTTGCTGATGCTCTCTCCCTGAAAGGACCCCGCCTTTACGCTGTTGGGTCCTTCGCCGTAGATCTTCCATGGCCGGGTGTCGTAGATCGCCTCGCCATGGGTCTGCATCCACGCTGTGATGCCGTCGAGCACCGCGATTTCCTTGCTGTCAATGGTTCCGTCGGGCCTGCCGGGAACATTCAGGATGAACGTACCGTTCTTGCTCACGGTGTCGATAAGCCAATGGATCACATCACGCGGGGGCAGATACCCGCCGTATTCCCCCGGCTTCTCGTAGAGAAAGCGAAGATAATGCCAGGCGCCGATGCAGGTCTCCGACTGCCAGGGATGCTTCATGATCTCGGCAGTCAGCCCCCGCTCATAATCTGCGACAACAGCTTTAGCCAGCCGGTCTGGAACATCCTTGACGTTCAGGACGGCTTCCATTTTGCCGTGTGTCTTCAGGCTGTTGTTGTAGAAGTACGCACCAATGTTCATCCCACCCCAGCCCAGCGGCAGCAGCGAATCGTCGAAGTAAAGCAGATCGGGATTGTGCTGGTCGATGAGATCGCGGGTCCGGTCGTAAAAGTTCTTCACGTACGATGTATCGGGCAGTGCGCCACCGGGGTGCTTCACACCGTAGAGTCGCTGGGGATCGAGCCCCTGCCACCACTGGTCCTTCCCTTCTGCTTGCGTGAGACGACCATCATAGGGAACGCCGGCCCGCGGTCCGGCCTTGTCGGCGCCATGCGAAGGCTGGAACCACCACCAGTTGCGCGCCTGATGCACCGTCACACCGAACCGTAGACCCTGCTTTCGCGCGGCTGCGGCCCAGGTGCCGATAACATCGCGATGGGGACCGATTGCGCCGGAATTCCACGGCTGATGCTTCGAGTCCCAGGCGTCAAAATTGTCATGGTGATTGGCCAACGCAATGAATATCCTCGCGCCGGCGTTTTTGTAGCGCGTGATCAACTCGTCCGGATCCCAGTTCAGCAGGGTCCACTGTGCGCAAAGCTCCTTGTATCCGAACCGCGACGGCGGCCCATAATGTTCGAGCTGATATTTGTATTGCCTCTGATCTTCGACATACATATTGCGTGCGTACCAGTCCCCGGCCTCGGCCACGCACTGCGGACTCCAATGAGCCCAGATGCCGAATTTGGCATCCTGGTACCAATCCGGCGCTTCGTACTCGAGCAAGGAATCCCATGCTGGTTTGAACGGACCATCGCCTGCGAGATTGGGGATTGGCGACGCCAGAGGCACATCGTCCCATAGGCCGCCTGCGACAGATTGCGCCACCGGGTTGTAGTTCCACGCTGAGAGCTGCCATGTCTGTTCATTCAGCCGCTCCTCGACGATCTTTCCATCGCTCACCTTGTAGAAGACCCTCTTCTCCGGCGGCAATGCGCAAAACTGAGCGTAGTCCTGCGTGTACCGGTTGAACCCGCTCGGCAATGCCACCTGGTTCCCTTGTGCGGTCTGCCCATAAGACGGAACCGTTTTCGATGCCGCAGCGATCGCAAGCAGTTTGCAGAAGTCTCGTCTGTGCACAGATCCTCCTCAGTCCCCAAGCGGCAATCAGCCGATGTTTGTTATTCCGGCAAGTAGACCTGACCTTCGATATGAATCTTTCCGGTAACTGCTTGCGCACCGGTGTCCGGCTGGCCTCCACCGATGCTGATCGTGTAATCCCCTTGAGCAATGATTGGATTTCCATCCTCGGTCACCATGCCCAGGTCGCGGTCCCTCAACTCGAAGTGAACCTTCTGGCTCGCCCCCGGTTCAAGATGAATGCGCTGGAATCCACGAAGAGCGATGCGGGGCGCACCTTTTACTGGAGGGAACTTGAGATAGACCTGCACGATTTCATCTCCCGGGACCTTGCCGGTGTTGGTGACCGTCGCATCGGCGTTGACAGGCTGGCCCGCTGCCACGGGCTGCGCGGGAATATTGAGGTCACTGTAGCTGAACGTTGTGTAGCTGAGTCCATAGCCGAACGGATAGAGCGGCTTGGCGTTGAAGTAGCGGTATGTCCGATTGGCCATCCCGTAATCTTCGAAGTGGGGCAACTGGTTAACCCCGGTGTAGAACGTAACCGGCAGCCGACCTGCAGGATTATTCTTACCGCTCAGCGTTTCGGCAACTGCCGCTCCGCCCTCTTCCCCGGGGTACCAGGCATCGAGAACGGCGTTGGCGTGGTTGTTGATCCAGTTCACTGCCAGGGCACTGCCATTCATGAGAACTACGGCGAGCGGCTTGCCGGTGGCTGCCACGGCTTCGACCAGTTCTTCTTCCGGTTGGGGAAGATCGATGCTGGTGCGATCACCGCCAAGGAATCCCGGTTCACTGACTGGCATTTCTTCGCCTTCGAGCTGACTTGTAATTCCCACAACGGCGATGATGGCATCGGCGTTTTTCGCTGCGGCGATGGCTTCAGGCGATACCCCGCTATTCGCCTTGGCCCAGATCAGTTCCGCATGTGGCTTGCTATTCCTGGTTCCGTAGGAGATTTCAAGCGCGACCTTGCGGCCCTTCTCAAGATGGACGCGACCGACGCCTGATGCGAGTCCTCGCGAGCCACCGCCGAACGCCATCGCTACCTGCTTGCCATCAACGGTAAGCCTGGCGAAACCTGCGGCGCGAATACCGAGGTTGAAGTCGCCCGAATCCGTGGGTGTGAGGAATCCAGACCACTGCGCGCCGAACGTCTTTTTCCCGGCAACTTCAGTCGGCAGATTATTTTCGGTGAGCTTGACATTGGCTTCCGTACGGCTGACGAGCGGCTTTGTATTCGCTTCCCCAGCCGGCTGTCCCCGCCGCATTCCTTCGTTGTAGTCGGCCTTTAGGCCGGGCTTGCCGTCGGGAGTCGTGAGGAGACTGTCGGGCACGGGGGTTCCATCGGTACGCAGGAACTGGGTTCCGGGGACAAACGTGATGGCGGCGTTAGGGAACTCAGCGTGAAGGCCTTCGAGGATAGAGACGATATGCGTGGGCTGGCCGGCATAGTTTCCGATCAGCGGCCTGGTCTGGTCGGCAAGCGGGCCTACCACGGCGATTTTTTTGATTCCCGGCTTGAAGGGAAGCATTCCGTCGTTCTTGAGCAGGACCATGGACTCATTCGCGAGTTTGCGCGCGTGCGCGCGATGTTCGGCGCTGTCGAGTTCCTTCTCATTGATCTTGGTGTAAGGAACCATATCCGGCGGGTCGAACATTCCGAGCTTGATGCGCGCAGTGAAGAGACGGATTAGCGCCGTGTCCAGTGTGCTTTCCGGCAGATAGCCTTGCTGAACGGCATCGATATAGGCTTTGTCGACGGGCTCGCCAAACCTTGAAGTGAAGGTGACGCACTCGTTGTCCATGCCTCTGATTACTGAAATAGCCACGCCTTGTGCCTGAGTTGTGCGGTAACGATGATTGGCTGCCACGTCGCGAACCGCGTCGCAATCCGAAACCACGTACCCCTGAAAGGCCCATTTGCCGCGCAACTGGTCCTGCAGCAGATATTGGTTGGCGCATGCCGGCTCGCCATTGATGGCGTTGTACGCGCACATGACCGAACCGGCCTTGCCTTCCACGATGGCAGCGCGGAATGCGGGCTCGTAGGTATCGACCTCATCGTGTTTGCTCACGTCCACATCGGCAAAGTGGCGCGTCGGTTCC
>JAJXXG010000159.1 GCA_021781255.1 Acidobacteriota bacterium | reverse complement strand
TATCCCAAGTGGCAGGAGTTCCTCAAAAAGCAGCAGCCGAAGACGATTATTTTCTGGGGGCAGGGCGATATTTTCTTCACGCCAGAAGGCGGCGAAGCCTACCTGCAGGATCTGCCGAAGGCAGAGATGCATCGGCTAGCCGCAGGCCACTTCGCCACTGAAGATTGCCTGGACTACATCGCTGAGCATATCCATACGTTTTACGAAAGAGTAGTTGCCTGATCCATTCCTGATACCTTCCAGGTACCGCGTGGACAAGTCCAGGTTGTGACTACGGACGGTCTTCCACACCGTCTGTAGTTCTCCTGGTCAGCCACCTTCGGGGGAGACAGGCCGTGGGTACGATGGAACATTTGAAGGAAGAAGCACATGAGATGGGATGAGCCCTTCAACCAGTAGCTTCCGTGATGGCTCCCTCGGATCGTGGCCATTGCCGGAGTGACCGGTCCAGCCAGGCAACAGTCACGATAGTGTCAACGCCAGCAGGGGTCCGGCATAAGGTAAAGTTTCAGGCCTCTGGATGATAACCTTGCCACGCGTCCGAACGGCTTTCGACCGCACAGCTCTTAACCGCCCGCAGTTGCCAGCATGCCTGCGCACAGCCTGGACTGAAGCAACCGGGTGCTGATTTCCCACGAATGCTCGACCACTCGTCGGGCCGTCAGCGTTACGCCAGATGCTCCGGGCCACGTAACGATCGTCTCTGGAGCAACTGACGAGACGAGGCTGGAAATTACGCCAGAGATGCGCTGGTGTCTTCAAGAGGGCGGAGTGCAAACCTCAGGGTCGCTGCTGCGAGAACTCCCAATGCCATCGTCTCAAAGGTGAACTGCGCGTAGCTCAGAACGGCAGTCATAGGACCCGTGTTCGCGTAATGGATGTTTATAAACGGAGCGAAGACCGGACCCTTCAGAGCGAGGATCAGAGCTGCCGTGATACCGAAGCGGGTAAGAGGTTTTTGGGGAAGCTGATTACGTACCGCGCTGCCGATCACAAGCGCAGCAATGACTGGCTCCAGGAAGGTGAGGTATGCGGGCAGCAGAATGTGCCAATCATAGGGAAGGCCGTAACGCTGATGGCCTTCCTGTGATTCTGTGAAGCGAATCACGCCTGTAAAAGCATGATCCGCGAATGGCTTGACCAGAAGGCCAGCAATTGCGGCGAGCAAGGCAGCTGCTGCGAGGTTAGCCATCGTGCTGTGTTCCTTGCGCGTCCAGCTTTCAACGCCGATCGCGATCACGGCCAATGGAAGCAGGTTGGGTACATTGTCGAGGAATGGGTAGAGCGTGAAGTTGCTCAGATTGATGAATTCCATGAATGGGCCGCGAAAAAAATCCTCATGGATGGTTGCAAGTAACAGAAACACGATCACGCAGCGAAGTGCAAACGTGCGTTTTCGAATGCTTTGCGGCAGATGCGCAGATAAATAGACGGCCCCAAATGCCGAGAGTATCCCGTCGGGCAATCTTACCCAGCCTGAGTGGGGGAAGTTGTACGGATAGGGAACATGAAATCCCTGCAGCATGACTGCGTGCACGCTCAGCGACACTATCATCGTGATGATCGCTGCGACAATAAGAACCGGCCATGAGACGCGTTCTGATCGATCGTCCAGAAATCTCTCCAAGTTATAGCGGTGGAAGTGCGGGCCGTATTTTGGCCTGCGCGGCGCAGGCTTTTTTCCGCTGCAGTCAAGCGGTTGGTCTGCACAGGCAACGCGGTCACTGAATCCATGAAGAGAAGCGCGACACGCCAGCGCGAGGCTCACGGCCGGCCACCGTGCATATCTCCGCTCTCTTAGGGAATATCCGCTGACGCCTGCTCATTTAGTCTACGGGGCAGCGTTGTCCCGGGCCGTAGGATTCCAGGAAATTACGATGAGAAATCTTTATCGCTACGTTGAGTATCAGAAACATTTCTAGTGCGGAACCTCACCGAGCGCCTGCAAACGTAATTCGTGACCATGGACGGAACAACGGAAAACCACTGCCTTGTTGAACCGGCCAATGTTGCATAAACTTCCGCATGTGCCGTTCCAGGTGCTGCGTCGCGTCGCGAGACCTGCTTCGAACGTATGGCACACAAGATTCGCTGAGGTGGTCCTATGCCCGCACGCGTGCACCGTTTCTCTGTTGCCATTGCCCTTGTACTGCTGGCAGCATTTTCCGCATCCGCGCAGCAAACGACTTCCATCGCGCCACGAAGTGCCACGCTCACCATTGACGACGGCACGGCCAAGGCCCCCAGCAGCCCAACGCTCTATGGCCTGATGACCGAGGAGATCAACCACTCCTACGACGGCGGCCTGTATGCGGAGCTGATCCGCGATCGCGCCATCCGCCACGGCGGCTGGGGTCAGCTGGACCACTGGCGCCTGGTGCAGCGCGGCATCGCGCAGGCCAACCTGCAGATTGACGGCGAGAACGGTCCCAGCACGGCGCTGCCCGGCAGCCTCAAGCTGACGATTACGTCGGCCAATGCAGCCAGTCCAGCGGGTATCGCCAACAGCGGCTGGTGGGGCATTCCCCTGCATCCACGCACGGATTACCGAGCCTCTTTCTGGGCCAAGGCCAGTGCCGCGGGGGCTGACATCACCGCTGCGCTCATCGATGACGACTCCGGCAGGATCCTCACCCAACAGACGGTACACGGCATCGGCACAACCTGGCAGCGCTATCAGGCCACGCTGCAAACACCGGCTACGCTGACGACTTCCCTGCACAATCACTTCGCTCTGCTGGTCACCCAGCCCGGCACGCTGTGGGTCAATCTTGTCTCGCTCTTTCCGCCCACCTATAACAACACGCCGAATGGCAACCGCGTGGATCTGATGCAGCGCATGGCCGCCATGCATCCGGCGTTTCTGCGCTTCCCTGGCGGCAATTATCTTGAGGGCAACACCATCGCGCAGCGCTTCCGCTGGAAGCAGACGATTGGCCCGCTGGTGGATCGCCCGACGCATATGAGCCCCTGGGGCTATCGCAGTTCAGACGGCATGGGGCTTCTCGAATTTCTCAACTGGTGCCAGGACTTGCACATGGAGCCGGTGCTGGCGGTCTACGCCGGCTACTCGCTGAAAGGAGAACACGTGGCCGCCGGACCCGCACTGCAACCCTACGTGCAGAGCGCGCTGGAGGAGATTGAATACGTCACCGGCAGCACATCGACCCAGTGGGGCGCGGAGCGCGCCAAAGACGGGCACCCGGCGCCCTTTCCGCTGCGCTACGTTGAGGTGGGCAATGAAGATCAGTTCGACAGGTCGGGTAGCTACTCCGGCCGCTACGCACAGTTTTACGATGCCATCCACCAGAAGTATCCCGGCCTCCAGATCATCGCTACAGCTCCGGTGACCGGCCACAAAGTGGACGTTCTGGACGAGCATTATTACGAATCGCCGCAGCAGTTCTTTGCCATGGCGGACCACTACGACAAGCTGCCGCGCACCGGCCCGAAGATCTTTGTCGGCGAATGGGCCACCATGGAAGGCTCGCCCACGCCGGACTTTGGCGCCGCCCTGTCGGATGCCGCATGGATGACCGGCCTCGAACGCAACAGCGATCTGGTCGTGATGGCCAGCTATGCGCCGCTGCTGACCAACGTGAACCCGATGGGGCCGCAGTGGGTTCCCGACCTGATCGGCTACGACGCGAGCACCAGCTATGGCTCGCCCAGCTACTGGGCGCAGGTGTTGTTCAGCAAATATCGCGGCGATGAGATCCTTGCGAGCGCA
>JAJXXG010000918.1 GCA_021781255.1 Acidobacteriota bacterium | reverse complement strand
CTTCGCATCGGCCAGCAGCTGGGCGCACGGACCGCACAGGCCCATGTGCTCGTCGAAGAGCTTCTGGTCTTCGGGGGAGAGCGCGCCGTCCAGCGCGTCGGCCAGCATCGCCTCGCATTGGGCGCAGTGCGTGCTGTCGCCCGGCTCATCCGCCCCTGGCCGGTCCCCGAACTGGGTGACCCGGGGAGGCCCGAATTGTTTCTGATCCGCCACTTAGACCACCTGCCCTTCTATACGCTGCAAAAGCCTTGCAAGTTCCGCACGTCCCCGGCTGATGCGGCTCTTCACCGTGCCCTCGGGAATGCGTAAAACCTGTGCTATCTCCTTGTAATCCATCTCCTCCAGATCGCGAAACACCACCGCCTCGCGCAGCTCCGGAGAGAGCTTCGCCAATGCCTGTTGGATCTTTGCTTTCAGCTCCAGTCCGGCCACGTGGCTGTCCTGGCTGCGCCCTGGGTCGGCCAGCCGACCGGCAAGCGTGACGCCATCCTCTTCGCCATTCAGGCTCGCGTCCAGAGAATCCGTCGCGCGCTCCATCCGTGTGCGACGGAAGTGGTCCACCAGCAGGTTGCGCGCCAGCGTTGTGATCCAGGTTTGGAAGTTGCCCTTCTGCACGTCGAAGCTGGCCAGATTGCGGTAGAGCTTCAGGAAGACATCCTGGGTCAGGTCCTCGGCATCCGAGGCCGATCCGGTGAAACGGTAGCAGATGGCATAGATGCGGCGATGCTGCGAGACGACGAGCTGCTGCCAGGCCGGCTGATCGCCAGCCATGCACTGCCGGACCAGCCGGACCAGCGCCTGCTGCTCTGCCTCCTGCTCGGGAGTTCGGACCAAGATCGCCTCGTGCCTCGGCCGTGCCGTTGGATACGGCCCGGCTCCAGCCAGAAGTGTATCGCCTTGGCCGGGCGGTGGCGTTGTGTTTTGGAATACCCCGCGCCCGTCTCTGGATAGAGGCTTGTCGCGGTGTCCCTCCGGCTTTCCGCGCTTCGGCCGGATCGTACTCGGGAAGACTCCCGCCGCCGGCATCGCAATCTGCAAAACGCTCATGCACGGCTATACGCAGGCTTGCCGCGAGCGGTTCCATGCCTACAGGCTGCCCCCTTGAACCATAAAACGGCAGGCAGATGACCGGAGAGAGCATCCGGTGGCTCTCTTCCAGATGCAGAGGCGATTGGTTGGGAGAGGTGAAGATGAAAATTGCCGGACGGCCAATCGCCAGTTGCGTTCCAGGAGTGCAATCCTTACTCTTACCAGTAGGAGTCTTACCATGCAGATCACAAGCAAAGGGCAGGTAACTATTCCCCAGGAAGTTCGCATTCGACTTGGTCTTTTGCCTCATACCGAGGTGGATTTCGAGGTGGTCGGGGACCACGCTCGCATCCGTAAGGCCAAGGGCGGCCCTGGCGTGGGCGTCAGAGGAGGACGTGTGCTCGACGCGCTCCGAGGAACGGCGGATGCCCGCATGAGCACAGACGAGATTATGGCGCTCACACGCGAGAAGCAACCGCGTCGTGGGAAGGCCAGGTGACACCGGCATTGCCGGGCCTGGTGGCGCGCTTACGCGAATGCCGGGGCGTGCTGGTGGACAGCAATATCCTGCTGGACATCGCCACCAACGATCCGAAGTGGAGCGATTGGTCCGGGAACGCGCTTGCCGAATGCGCCGAGCAATCGACGCTGATCATTAATCCAGTCATCTATGCCGAGGTTTCTATCGGTTATGCAACGATCGAAGCGCTTAACGCTGCCCTACCCGCTAACCTTTATGAACGAGCGCCTCTTCCCTGGGAAGCTGGCTTTCTGACGGGCAAATGTTTTCTTGCCTACCGCCGTCGTGGCGGTACTCGAAACACGCCGCTCCCCGATTTTTATATCGGAGCCCATGCGGCTCTAGAAGGGCTGGCCTTGCTCACACGCGATGCCATGCGCTATCGAACCTACTTCCCAAAGGTTGAGGTGCTCTCACCTCCGGATTCGGAGGCACGGCTTGAAGCCGTGCCCCGATGAATTAAGACTGCTTACTTCAGGGTCTTCACGTACGCCACGACCGCCGAGACCTGCGCGGCACTGAGCGTGTTCATGGGCTTGATGTGCGGAGCCTTGGCCTCGCCGCCCTTGGTCAGCACAGCCGAGACGTCCTTGGTCGTGCCCGCAATCTTGGGCGCCATGTTTGGCTTGCCTTCGCCGGCAGCGCCATGGCAGGGCGCGCAGCGGGTCTTGAAGGTGGTAGCGCCATCCTGAGCCGGAGCCTGAAGCCAGGCCAGCATGGAGATGGATGCCAGTGCGACGGTTGCGATACGAAGTTTCATCTGTTTCCTTCTTTCTGTATTGGGGTTGTTACTCAACTCAATCGCCGCCCTCGGACTCCGGAGGAGGAATGGGGCCGGGCTCGGTGTCCAGCTCATGCTCGTGCCGGTACAACTCCAGAGGCATGCGGCCGTCGCGCCACGCTCCGTTCATGGGGTAGACGTCGGGATCGAAGAAGACCTGGTACATGTGCCATACCAGGATGGCCAGCGTCGCCAGGATCGCCTCGTAAAAATGCACGGCGGTCGCTGCATCGAGCCACCAGCGCGCCAGCGTGTTGCCCACCGCGACCTTCGCCCACAGCATGATGCCGGTGACGGCCATCAGCGCCGTGCCCCACACCAGGGCCCAGTACTCGGCCTTCTCGGCGTAGTTGAAGCGGCCGAACTTTGGCCTCTCCTTACGGAAGCCGGTGTAGTAAAGCATCGCCTGCACCGCGTCTACCACATCCTTCGGCTTCGGCAGCAGGTCGCGGAAGAGCCTGCGACCTTCGACCGTCAGCGCAAGGTAAAAGACGTGGTAGACGCCGTCCGCGATCAGCACCACGCCAGCCACGCGGTGGATGAGGCTGCGCCAATGCTCCGTTAGCCCCAGCAGTGATGCGAACCAGCTCTCCGGGAACTTCAGTGCGAAGCCGGTGACGACGAGGACGAAGAAGCTGACCAGGAGCGTCATGTGCTGCCAGCGCTGGTTCGGAGTCATGCGTTGCACAAACTGCTTCTGCGCCCGGCGGATCGCGATCGTCTTGGCCCGCCAGATCAACAGGTTGTGCAGGAACATACCGCCGATCACCAGCAGGATCAGCGGAATATAGATACGCCGCACCCAGCGCACGGCCACGGTGCCGGTATCCGGTGAGCCGCCGCCGTCCACATCCACGTGCACCTTGTTGTGGGTAAAGCGCGCGGTGACCCCCTTGTGGCACTGGCCGCAGGTCGCGTCCAGGTTGGCCGCGTTGATGGTCGATCGCGGATCGCTGGACGGCAGGATGTTATGCACGCCGTGGCAACTGGCGCAGTTGGCCACAGTCACCGATCCGCCCTGCGACGCCAGCCCGTGATAACTGTCCAGGTAGCTGGAGACACGATGGCTGCTGATGCCGAACTCCTGCGTCAGCCGCACTCCCTGGTGACACCCGGCGCAGGTATCGCGCGAGAGCGTCTCGTCCGTGGCGGAGGCGTGCTCGCCGCTGGCGCTGTATGGGCCCCTGGGCGCTTTGATGGTGTGGATGCCGTGGCAGTCCGTACACACCGGGGCAAGCCCATTGCCGCGCGCCACCGCCTGCCCGTGGACGCTCTGCACATACGCCTGCTGCACTCCCGCGTGGCAGCCGCCGCAGGTGGCGGGCACGCTGAACTTGTTGATGCGCGACCCCGGCTGGTTTGCCGGAAGAATATCGTGCGCACCGTGGCAGTCCGTGCACACCGCCGCC
>JAJXXG010000360.1 GCA_021781255.1 Acidobacteriota bacterium | reverse complement strand
CATACCCGGAAGAAGCTGCGAGTCGGAACTGGTCACCATCCACTAAACGCGCCGGGCAGAACCGGAGAGGAAGCACACCATGGCAATGAGAACACTCAGCCCCGAACAGAAGCAGGCGCTGGCAGCGCTTCGCGTATCCATCGGCGGCGTCAGCGAGCAAAAGCGGCAGACACAGAAGCGTCTGATTGCAGCGCGCAAGGCCATCCACAAATTTCTGCAGGCACAGCCGGCTACTGTTCCGCAAATCGCCACTGCGCTCCAGATGCCCACCGATGAAGCGCTCTGGCATGTCACCGGCATGCGCAAATACGGCAAAGTGGCAGAGGCGGGCGAAGACGGAGATTACCCGCTCTACGCACTCGTTGCGCTGGAAGAGAAATCAGCGGCCGCTCACTAGCGCCGGGAGAGAGAACACGATGGCACGCGTAGTCAACACATCCCTTCTACAGAAGATCAAGAAGCATGGAGCAGGCAGCAGCCTTGACGTGAGCGCTTGCTTCCAGTGCGGCAACTGCACGGCCGTGTGCCCGCTCGCGGAAGACTCCGGCGGTTTTCCGCGCCGCATGATTCGCATGGCGCAGGTTGACATGGAGCAGGAACTGCTGGCCAGCGAAGAACTGTGGCGCTGCTATGCCTGCGGCGAATGCACGCAGACATGCCCGCGCCAGGCCGATCCTGCGGCGTTTATGGCTGCCGCGCGCAGCTACGCCATCTCGCGTTACGACTTCACCGGGCTGGCTGCGCTGGCCAATCGCTCGATTGTCGGCAATCTGCTTGTCTTTGCAATGTTCTCCGCGGTCTTCTCCGCGCTGCTGCTCAGCAGGATGCACACCGGTGGGCCGGATCTGCCGCTCTTCCACTTTCTGCCCGGCGAGTGGATTCACAGCATCGGCGTGGCGCTGTTTGCCGTGGTCGGCCTCAGCGCCTTCTTCGGCGTCGCATCCATGACATGGCGCTTCTGGCAGCAGCGCCGCAGCGAGGGCGTTGCGCTCAACCTTGGCGCGCTGCCTGCGGCCATATACTCTGCGGCTGCGGATGCGCTGCTCCATCGCCGCTTCCAGCAGTGCGCTGCGGAGAGCGGCGCCGATGCGCGTGCGGCTCAGCCGTGGTACCAGCAGCCATGGCTCATTCACGCATCGGTCATGGGTGGATTTCTGGCCATGCTGGTGGCCACCACGCTGGACTTTCTGTTCAAGCCCATCGGCTCTGTGGTTCCGCCCTGGTATCCCACGCGCATTCTGGGCGCGGCCGGCGGCCTTGTCTGCTTGTATGGACTGACGTTCGTGCTGCTGCGCCGCAAGCAGGGCAAGGAGCACCCCTACCAGCGGAGCAGCTTTGCCGACTGGTTCTTCCCGGTCCTGCTCACGGTGACCGTGCTAACCGGCCTGTTCTGCGAGGTGGTTGTCTATCTGCCCTCGCCCACAGCGCTTGGCCACATCGTCTTCTTTGCGCACGTGGTGCTGGCCATGGACCTGGTGGCTCTGTTGCCGCTCACCAAGTTTGCGCACGTGCTCTATCGCACGCTGGCGCTCGCGTTGTTTGCGTGGCGCCACGCGCCTGCCAAAGTGGCCGCTTCAGTCCACGCTGAAGCATAGTCAGGACGCCTCCTGCCTGGAAAGGAAATGCAATTCATGATGACCGCATCGACGGAACTCGAACTTGAAAGCACAATTCAACAGCTTGCGGAGCGCGTCGACGCACTGGAGAAATCCGCAGGCAATAACCGGCTCGCGATCGGCGTGATGAGCGGCAACCTGGACACGACGATTGCCGCGTTCATCATCGCCATGGGAGCGGTCGCGTATGACATCGAGGTGGATATGTTCTTCACCTTCTGGGCCACCGCGGCCCTGCGCGATCCCGGAAAGTCTGTGCGCAAGAAGATCATGGACAAGGTCTTCGGCTGGATGCTACCGGGCAGCTCGCAGGCATTGCCGCTCTCCAAGATGCAGATGGCGGGCTTTGGACCGAAGATGATCCGCTCCGTGATGAAGGCCCACGGCGTCAAGTCCCTCGAACAGCTCATGCAGGAGGCTGCGGAGTTCGGCGTGCGCATCCACGTGTGCGAAATGTCGCTGGGTGTGATGGGACTCAAGGAGGAGGAGATGATCGACTATCCCGGCATTGACTATGTCGGCGTCGGATCGTTTATCCAGATGATCAGCGAATCCAAACAGGTGATCTTCCTGTAGTGCGGCGTGCGCGAAGGAGCAGGCGGCTATCGTGCGGGCTTGGCCTTGCCGGCTGCGGGCTTGCGCGCATCCCGCACAAAGCGGGACATCGACTTGGAAAGATGTTCAAGCACGGCAGCCCACTCGTCCAGGTGCTCTTCGCCCTGCTTGGTGAGCCGATAGATGCGGCGCGCAGGACCGCGCCCCTCTGCCTCCCACTCGGATTTGACGTTGCCATTCATCTCCAGCCTGCGAAGGGTACGGTAGAGGACGCCCTTTTCAATTGTGGTATCCGTGAGCGCGTGCCCTTCCAGGTCCGCAGCGAGATCGTAGCCGTAGGACCTGCCCTTCATCTTCAGCAGCAGAAGGACCACCGGCTCCACGAAGCGATAGAGGTTGCCCATTCCGCAGGAACACGGATAATCCTTGCCATGACGCGGGCAGAAACGCTTTCGCATTTGCATCCTCCGTGGCCGCAAGTCGGCCCGTACCAACGGCATAACACTACCACAATCCGTTGCTGGATGTGAACTGCACCGAAGGAGCTACAACGATTGCCGCAAGACATGCGTAATTTTATAGTTATAGGTGTTAGTTGCACTTATTTCAACGAGCGATGCAGGCGCGCTCGGCGAGCAGGGGAACGGGTTTGAAGCATTGCCCGTCCTGCGCAACCTCACAACCATCCGCCGCAACGAAAGGATTCTGACATGCGTATTGCCATCCCTGTAACCGGAGAGCGCCTGGAGCAGCATTTCGGGCACTGCGAAAAGTTCATCCTCACTGACGTCGATCCCGTCTCGCGCCGGGTCACGGCAACCACGGAGGTCCCGGCCCCCGAGCATCAGCCCGGCCTGTTGCCGCCGTGGCTCAAGGAGCGCGGCGTGACCCACGTGATCGCCGGCAACATGGGCGCACGCGCGCGCACGCTGCTGCAGGAGGCCGCGGTGGAAGTATTCGCCGGAGCGCCCGTGGAGCCCGCGTCCGCTCTGGTGCGCCAATATCTTGCGGGAACGCTGGTGGCCGGCGAAAACACCTGCCACCACTAAAGCAGCCGTTGCGAAGAGCGCCGGGGATGAGACTTGCAAACAAGGCGTCAGCCCTGCGGGCGGCAGAAAAACCTCTTTACTTCCTGCGGATTCGGCACCATAATCGCGGGGTCTCAGAACGCGCGTTTTCTTTCCCCAGTGTTCGCAGGTCCGGTCTCCCCCAGCGTGCGATTTTCGAGCCAGATCAGGAGGGTGACCTATGAATCTCAAAAGCCCCTTGCTGTTGGGCTTTGCGTTGGCGTTCGCCTGCGGCGGATTGGCCGCAGCGCAAGACAGTTCCCAAGGAAGTCCATCCGGGCCTCCCAAGGTCCTCGAGATCATGCGTGAGTTTGTGAAACCGGGCAAGCAGGGCGCGGTGCACGACAAGAGTGAGAGCGCCTTTGTGAAGGCCATGCGCGATGCCAAGGAGCCGACCCACTATACGGCCATGTGCTCGCTCTCCGGCAAGGCGCGCTGCCTCTATCTAGTCGGCTATTCCTCGTATGAGGCGCTGCAGAAGGACAACGAAGCCATCGCCAAGAACAAGGAACTCTCCGCCAGCCTGGACGCGGCCTCAGAGTCGGACGGCCAACTGCTGGACGCCTATGACCAGTCGCTCTGGAGCTACAAGGAGGACCTGAGCTATCACGCTCCGGGCCCGAGGCCGCAGACGCGCTTCCTGGAGATCACCGAATTCCATGTCCGCATCGGCCATAACAAGGATTGGAGCGACCTGGTAAAGATGTACATCGCCGCGTGCGAAAAGGCTGGAACCAGCGCGCACTGGGCCATGTTCCACCTGGATTATGGCGGTCCCGGCGGAGTGTATCTGATACTCAGCTCCGACAAGTCCATGGCCGAGATTGACAGCAGCGATGCTGAAAGCAAGAAGATCCGGGATGCCATGGGCGAAGAGGGCATGAAGAGATTCCTCGAGCTGGAAACGGCCACGGTGGAGAGCGTGAACAGCCAGTTGTTTGCCGTCAACCCGCGCCAGAGCTACGTTTCAGACGAGTGGATCCAGACCGATCCGGAGTTCTGGAACCCTGCGCAGTAGAGCGCCCGTTTGCAGCTATTCCGCTGCTGCTGCAGACCTGCGGAGAGCGGCTTCCGTTCCCCTGGGGCCGCTTTCGCGCGCTGTGCTCCCGTTGCGCCTCCCCGGCCGCGCGGGCACAGCCTGGGGGAAAACTGCGCGTTTTGTTACCCTAGAGACAGGCAGGACGACGTTGCGCCTTCGAGATCCCCTTTGCATGCCCCGGGAAATGTGCGGGACAGGCAATCGCGCAACCTCGGCTGCACAGGGCAGCGTGCACACGCGCTCCAACGCAAGATGAAGCACACCATGGCAACCACCTCTGCATCCATTCCTCTGCCCGAGCTGACGACGGACGAGCTCGCGCGCTATTCGCGCCAGATCATCCTGCCCGAGATGGGCACGGAGGGCCAGCGCCGGCTGAAGGCGGCCCGCGTGCTCTGCGTGGGCACGGGCGGACTGGGCTCGCCGCTGGCGCTGTATCTGGCCGCCGCCGGCGTGGGCACGCTGGGGCTGGTGGACTTTGACGTGGTGGACGCCAGCAACCTGCAGCGCCAGATCCTCCACGCCACGCGCGACATTGGCCGCAACAAGCTGGACTCCGCCGAGGAGAAGCTCCGGGCGCTCAATCCAGCGCTGAACGTGGTGAAGCATGCGACGCGGCTGACGAGCGAAAACGCGCTGGAGATTCTGCGCGACTACGACCTGGTGGCTGACGGCACGGACAACTTCCCCACGCGCTACCTGGTCAACGACGCCTGCGTTCTGCTCGGCAAGCCCAACGTCTACGGCTCCATCTTCCGGTTTGAGGGCCAGGCCAGCGTCTTTGCCACCGCCGAGGGGCCCTGCTACCGCTGCCTGTATCCTGAGCCGCCACCGCCGGGCACGGTGCCAAGCTGCGCCGAGGGCGGGGTGCTGGGAATCCTGCCGGGGCTGGTCGGCATCATACAAGCGACGGAGGTTATCAAGCTCATTCTGGGTCACGGCGACTCGCTCATCGGTCGCCTGCTGCTGGTGGATGCGGCGCAGATGCGCTTCCGCGAGCTCAAGTTGCGCAAGAATCCGGATTGCCCCGTCTGCGGTGCGAACCCGACGGTGACGCGCCTGATGGATTATGAACAGTTCTGCGGCCTGGGGCCGCAAACCAACGAGGAGAAAGCATTGATCAACGGAATTCCACAGTTGTCTGTCACCGAGCTGAAGCAACGGCTGGATGCAGGCGAGGACCTCTTTATCCTGGATGTCCGCGAACCCTACGAGTATCAGATCGGCAATATCGGCGGAAAGCTGATGCCCATGAACACCGTGCCCCTGCGGCTGGAAGAGATTAACCGCGAGCGCGAAGTGGTGGTGCACTGCCGCAGCGGCGCGCGCAGCCAGCGGGTTGCCGAGTATCTGAAGCAGATGGGCTACGAAAAGGTCTGCAACGTCAGCGGAGGCATCCTCGCCTGGAGCGAGCAGATTGATCCCTCCCTGCCGAAGTACTAGAGCCGGCTCTCGCCGCTCCCGACGCGGCACAACCGCAAAAACATCAGAGGCTGAGGCCGCACCGTTGCGGGTGCCGGCTCAGCCTCTTTCCTTGTTACCTGTCAGGTTGTGCAGGGTTCAGCGCGCCAGCTCGGCGGGTGTTTGCCGCGGCGGCTCTGTGCTCTTGCCGTTCTCTTCCATCTTGCCGAAGATCATCTTGCCACTGGCGGTCTGCAGCACACTGGTGACGGTAATGTCCACGGACTTGCCGATCATCTTGCGTGCGTGGTCCACCACCACCATGGTGCCGTCGTCCAGGTAGCCCACGCCCTGGTTGTACTCCTTGCCTTCCTTCAGGATGAGCACGTTCATGTGCTCGCCGGGCAGCACCACGGGCTTCAGGGCATTGGCCAGGTCGTTGATGTTCAGCACTTCCACGCGATGCAGGTGGGCCACCTTGTTCAGGTTGAAGTCGTTGGTCACCACCTTGGCCTCCCACTTCTTGGCCAGCTCCAGCAGCTTCAGGTCCACCTCGCGGATGGAGGGGAAGTCGTCCGGCACAATCTGCACCTGCAGGTTCGGGTTGGACTGCATCCGTTGCAGCATGTCCAGTCCGCGCCGTCCGCGCTGGCGCTTGGAGCCGTCGGTGGAGTCGGCCACGATCTGCAGCTCGCGCAGCACGAACTCCGGCACCACCATGGTGCCGTCAATAAAGCCCGCCTCGGCGATGTCGGCAATGCGGCCGTCGATGATCACGCTGGTGTCCAGCACCTTGGAGCTGCGCCGTGAGGGTCGCTCGCCGCTGAACACCATGCTCAGCGCGGCCGGGTTCAGCAGGTCACCCTTGCTGGCGCCCACCAGCAGGCCCACGTAGGTCATCAGCAGCAGCACAAAGATCTGCAGCGACGCCGAGGTGGCGCCGGTCAGCGGAGCCGACCGCAGCACCAGGCAAAACAGCGCCGCGCCAAAGATGCCGAGCACGCTGCCCGCCACCGCCCCGATCAGCCGGCGCAGGCTCAGCGCGCGCACCCGCAGCTCAAAGACGATGACCGCGCCGGCCGCCGCCGCTCCGGCGCCCGCACCCACCCATCCCGACATGCCGAACGGGTGAAGGAAGTAGCAGACCCCTGCAAGAAGGGCCACAAAAAGAATGCGTATGAGGACGATATCCATAAAAGCCTGCTTTCGCCGGTGCCGACCACAACTACCAGCTGGGCTCAGTTGGCGAGTATGCCTATCTGCATGCAGGCTCGTCAAGGGCGGCCCGGCAACACGGCACGGTGCGTGCGCCGCGCCGCCGATTCCGCCCCTTCCGCCTAGGAGGCCACGGCCAGCTCGGCCTCGTGCGTCACCCGGTGCATTCCCTTGCGCGGACCGCGCTTGCGCGCGCTCATCACCTTCACGCGCTCCAGCAGCTCATGCGGCGAGCAGGCCTTCTTGGACAGCAGTGCGTCCGCGCGATGAATCTGGCCATTCATCTTCTGCGGATCGCCCAGCAGGATCATCGGCACATGCGAGGCAATCTGCTTGAGCCGTCCCACCAGCTGATCCCCGTCCATCTGGGGCATGGAGAAGTTCGCCAGCACCAGGTCCACGGAGTTCTCGCTGAACACACCCACCGCCTCCGGGCCGTTGCCGGCGCTCAGCACGCGATACCCGTTGGTGGTCAACATGAACTTCAAAACAGAAAGATCCTGTTCATTGCTGTCTACGCAGAGAATGACTTTCTTCGGCCTCATGATGTCTACAATCACTCCTTCAAGAAAAAATCTGTCGTTCTTATCCGGCCAGACACAGCTTTCCCGTACCCGCTCTGGTGGCAGGTTGGCCCGGGGGACTGCCTGATGCCGGTAGCCGCAATGCAATGCCGCCGCGCCCGGCGGATGTCGTTCGCCGCATGTCGGATGCCCAGCGCATGCCCTGGCGGGTATGGCGCAGACACATCGGCAGGCGGCCAGTCAATCCAGGCGAGGAATGCTTTCGCTTACGGCCAATATGTGCTTAATACAGAAAGGCAAGACCGGTAAACTGCACCGGCGATTTGCTTCAATGCTTGGCAAGACTACGAGGAGCCGAGCCGCGTGGAAAGAGGGAATAAGAAGCGAAGACGCGTTTGAAAACACTCATGTAACAAGTGGAAAAACGGCTAGAACGAACTGGCTCCGTGACTTGCGATGATGAAAGTCTGTTGAAAGCATGTGCATTACGGCAGGAAAAGGTGTCCCTTTGCAACAAGAACAGTGCTGCCCGCAACGCGCACATCGGTGACCCTCGCGGAAACCACGTCCGCGCGCAGACGAATATCGCTCGGCCGGCCCATCTCCAAGCCCTGCTGCAAGGCCACTTCCTGCCCGGGAGCCGCTGCGCCGTGCTGCACCAGGTAGCTGATGGCGCAGCCCGCTGCCGAGCCGGTGGCCGGATCCTCGCCGCCGTAGAACTGCATCCGCGCGCGCCAGGCGGGCTGCTGCAGGCCCGTGGGGCCAAGCACATAGAACCATCGCGCGCCGCGCTCGCGCAGCCACGGCGTTGCCTCCTGCTGGTTCACCTGCAGGCGAGCCAGCGCCGCGGCTGAGCGCAGCGGCACAATGGCAAAGGCCGTGCCTGTTGAGACCACCTGCGGCGGCCGCGCCGCGTCCAGATCGTCCTGCGCCAGCCCGGTGAGCCGCGCCACCTCGGCGCGATCCAGCACGGCGCCGAACTCAGGGTCGCGCTGCGTCATCTCGCCCAGCAGGCTGTCGCCCTCAAAGCGCACAGGGATGGTGCCCACGCGCAGCGCCAGCCGCACGCAGTTCTCCTGCGCCAACTGGGGCGCGATAAGCCGCAGCACGCTGGCCGTGCCCAGCGTGGGATGCCCCGCAAAGGGCAGCTCCTCCTGCGTGGTAAAGATGCGCACGCGCACGCCCTCGGCCTGTTCCAGTTCGGCCGGTCTGCGTTGGAGAAAGGATGTTTCGGAAAGATTGAACTCGCGCGCAATGGCCTGCATGCGCTCCGTGGTCAGGCCCACGGAGTCCACCACGACGGCCAGCGGATTGCCGGCCAGCGCCGTGCGGGTAAACACGTCCACAACAAAGTATTCCAGCTCAACGGCAGGCAACGGCGCATGCGCAAACATGCGTTCATTATCCGCCAACCGCACGCGTTGAGGATGCGCGCGATGAGTCAGGTGGCACGCCGGAACCTGGGCCTGGTTCCGGCCGGCCACCCGCCTCGTCAGGGCAGAGAAGTGCGGTATAGGGTGCCGCCCACAGAAGCGGCCATGCCGACTATGTAAAGATGATCTGCCCGCCGGCGGCCTTCTCATAGAACTGGCCGACGGAGATGACGCCATCCACCTCGGGGCAGAAGTCGTCCGGCTTCAGGTGGAACATGTCCACCGTGGCGCGGCACGCATACATCTCGCAGCCCGCGTCGTGAATCATCGTGATGAACTCGCCCACCGGAGGAATATCGATCTTCTCCATCTCTTTCTTCATCATCGAGGTGGCGAAGGCCGACATGCCCGGCAGCGCGCCCAGAAGGGTGGGCAGGTGCATGCCCGGATTGCCCACGGTGGCCACCTTCAGCTCGTTCATACGCTTCTTGATGACCGCGTCCAGCCCGAAGAAGGTGAAGAAGAGCGTGGCTTCAATGCCCTCCATGCGCGCGCCGTTGGCCATGATCAGCCCCGGATATACGCCATCCAGTGATCCGCGCGAAACAACAATCGAGACTTTTTCAATCGCGTCAGCCATGTCTTTCTCCTGTCTTAAATGCAGCCCTTGGGTTTCGGCAGCCCGGCAATCCTGGCAGCCTTCTTGGCCGGTCCCTTGGGGAAAAGCTGGTAGAGCGTCTTGGTGTCCACGCCGCTTTCCTTGGTCAGGCGGCGAATGCTGGGCGCGTCGCCTTCCTTGGTAAACACCTGCCGCATGAAGTTGATGACCGTCCAGTGCTGCGGTGTCAGGGTTGGAATGCCTTCCTGGACTGCGAGCTCGCGGGCGACGTCTTCCGTCCAGTCATTGACGTTGGCAAGATTTCCGTCCGCATCGAGTGCCAGTGTCTTTGTGCCGATGGTCAGTGTTTCCATGTTCACCTCTCCGATTCCTATGATTTTTTGGGGGCGCCGGCCTGAGCGGGTACGCTCTGTGCCCCGACGACCTTGAGAAATTCGACGATGATGGAGATGCCGCGCCGTGCTTCCTTCGAGTTCATATCCCGCATGAGATCAAAGAGCGACTTGTTCACATTCATCGTTGCCTGCACGCGTCCAAATCCGTGAATGATGGCTTCCAGCGCTTCCAGCACCTCGGGCCTCGTCAGCTCGCGCAGGAAGTTGGTGAAGTAGGGTACGCTGGCCTCCACCTGCTTCAGGTCTTCCGCCGAGTGCGCCTGCACAAACGCGTCCGTGATGTGGACTCCCGCCTGTGCCGCCCGGAAGTAGCCCTTCTGCTCCAGGGTCATGGCTCCGCTCACCGCCTGCTGGTACACATCGCGGATGATCGGCTGCACGTCCTGCAGAAAATCCGCCGCGCTCTCCAGTTGCTGCATCGCCTGGGTCAGCAGCCGAGCGTCCTGCAGCACGGTCTTCAGCATGTGCGCAAGGTCTTGGGGGCTCAGCATGGTGGCGCCCAGCGCCTCCGCCCCGTATCCCATCGCGCCCTTGCCCACCAGCGTCAGATCGGCTACCAGATCCTCCGCGCTGTGGCGCATCCGCTTCATGTGAGCGATCTCTTCCACAAGGAAGTCCAGCTTGCGGTCGAGCTCGCTGATGCGATCTCCCGTCATCATGTCGCTCATGGTTATACCCGCTTTCCAGCCATCGACATCTCGGACTCGATGGGCAGTTCCATGCCCCGCAACAGCAGGTTCCAGTACACCCAGCGGAACATCAGCTTTCCGTAATGGTTGATCCGGCTCTCACCCAGGAGCGTGAATGGCCCCACGCCCGGCAGCGGAAATTCGCCCGGCAGCGGCTCGGTGTTGTAGTTGAAGTCGATCAGTAATCCCTTGTCAAAGCCCGACTCGATAAAGCAGTTCGCGTGTCCGTCAAAGTGCGCAATGGGAGGCCGCCCGTCAATGTGCTCCAGAATATTCTGGAACAGCACCTCGGACTGGAAGTGTGCCACGGATCCGGCTTTTGAGCTAGGCAGATTGGTGGCATCGCCAATCACAAACACGTCCTTCAGCCCATCGGCCAGCAGCGTCTCCTTGTTGGTGGGAACAAAGTTCAGCTCGTTGCCCAGCTTGCTGCGCTCAATGCAGGCGTCGCCCATGTTGGTGGGGATGGAGACCAACACATCGTAGTTCACCTCGGTCTCGTCCCAGGCCACAATCTTCTTCTCCTGGCTGTCCACGCGTGCCAGGCCAAAGTCCGGAACCACGGAGATGCCCTTGCGCTCCAGGAACTCGCCCAGCACCCGGCTGGAGGTGGGCTTGGTGAAGGCGCCGGAGAGCGGCGTCACCAGCTGCAGCTCCACCTTGTCGCGCATGCCGCGCTTGGTAAAGTAGGCGTCGGCCAGGAACAGAAACTCAAGCGGAGCCACGGGGCACTTGATGGGCATCTCGGCCACATTCAGCACCAGCTTGCCGCCCTGCCAGGTCTTCAGGAACTGCGCCAGGCGGTCCGCGCCCTGCGGCGTGTAAAAGTCAAACTTGCTGCGGCCCCACTCTTCGTCCTTCAGCCCTTCCGTCTGCTCGGGATGAATCTCGGCGCCGGTGGCGATGATCAGATAGTCGTACTTCAGAACCGCCTTGTTCGCCAGCGTGACGGACTTCTTCTCCGGGTCGATGACGTCAATGCCGGAGATGATGACCTTGATGCCCGAAGGCAGATACTGGCGGCGCGGCTTCACAAGGTCGTGCATGCGATAAATGCCAAAGGGGACGAAGAGAAATCCCGGCTGATAATAATGCCGTTCGGTTGCGTCCACAACGGTGATCTGCCACTCGCTTTCGTCCAGAGCGGATGCCAGCTTGTTGGCCATAATGGTTCCGGCGGTTCCTCCGCCAAGAATGAGCATGTGCCGCATGGTGTCTCCTCTCCCTGCTGTCTACCTAACCAAGAAAGCCTGGCAGGGGCACAGGCGTTACATGGGCCGTAAGATTTTTTCTCAGCGCCGCGACGGTTGCAACAACCGCAGGACGCCCGGTTGTGTGTCAGGCAGACTGCAGCCTGCGACGCGATCTGTGTCTGGATGGACGTTCGGATGCCTCTTCCGCGCTCTGCCGCAGTCGCGCCGTCAACGCCTCGCGAATCAGCAGGGCCGCTTCAATAAAGCGCGGATCCGTGATGCGGTAGATTACGCTCTGCGCATGTTTCTCCGCAACCACCGCGCCGCGATCGCGCATGATGCGCAAATGCTGTGACGCGTTGGTGATGGACACATGCGCCTCGGCGGCAATCTCGGTTACCGTGCGCGGCTGGCGCTGCAGTGCGCAGAAGATGCGCATCCGGGTGACATGGGCAAAGGTGGCAAAGAAGTCGCCGAGCAGTTCGCAGGATGCATCATTCATGGTGTGGCTCATTCCGGCTCCTTCTGCGCTTTTAGTATGTGCGTATTTGCGCAATTTCGTAACAACGCGAGTGTATTGCATGCCGGTAAGTCCCTCTGTGACCGCTGTCACCTGCCCGTGTGTCTACGGTCGCATCGCCCCGGCGGATGGGCACGGATTGCGCCGCTGCGCTGATAAGGAAAGTCGAACGCCATGTCGCTTGACGCTGCGCGACGGTTGGACTAGCCTACAGGCACCCTTTGCCCGGCTCACGCTGGGCACCGTGGTGATAGACCTCATGGCCGGCAAGTTTCCCCTCGCGCATCGCCGGCGCCGTCGCAGCTTGAAAGCGCGCCACGCAGGGTATCAGCCCTGTACGCAGCGTCTTGCACCCCGCACGACGTCGTTCGCATGCGCCGCGTGAATTCTGTATCTGTGCGGCCATGCCGGCCTAAGCATCTCCATCCGCAGCCTCCCGGCCGAGTCCTGACCGGCGCTGGCGGAGTGACACTGCACCGGTGGCGAAGTGGCTAACGCGCAGGTCTGCAAAACCTGTATTCGCGGGTTCAACCCCCGCCCGGTGCTCCAGTTTGCACGCAACAGCAAAGGCCGCAACCCCCGTGGAGTTGCGGCCTTGCTGTCGTTCGCCTGTTCGCCCGTTCGTTAGCTCGCCAGCCAGTTAGCCAGTTGCGTCTTGCGGAGTGCCGGCGTCCGCCCCGTTCGCCAGCCCTAGCGATGTTGCAACTGCGGATCGGCCTGGGGCTCGTTCTGCACGCTGCCCGAGGGCAGAATCGTAACGGACACCGTGATGGGCGCCTGCAGCTGGAAGTTCAGCACTGACTCCGTCGGTATCTGCACCTGCTGGCCGTGCGTGGCCGCGTTGATGCCCGCGCCCGCGCCGCCGCCGGCCACCGCGCCAATGGCCGCACCCTTGCCGCCGCCAGCCAGCGCGCCGATGAGCGCTCCCACAATGGCGCCGCCGCCGGCCTTTTCCGCCGTATTCTTGCCGCGCGCCGCGCCCTGCTTGCTGAAGGTGTCCGTGGTCAGATCAATCTTCTGTCCGCGGGCGGTCAGTTGCGTCAACTGCAGCGCCAGCAGCGAGCTGCCGGTAAAGTGAGTTGCTCCGTGCGCATCCACCACGCGCCCCAGCACCGGGGCTCCGCGGGGAATGGCCACCACGCCGTTCACGATCATGTCCTGCGCCACCGCCGCGTGGAAGACGTCATTCGGCTGCGCGGTCTTGGTGTCCAGCGCGTCTGTCGTCCGCACCGCCAGCGTGGTCCCTTGCGGAATCGTAATCTGCTTGACCACGGGCTGTGCCGGAGGCGGAGGCGCCTGGGGCTGCTGTGCCTGCTGCATCGGTTGCTGCATCGGCATCGGCGCAGGACCGCCGCCCATGTCGGCCTGCTGCCGGCTTCCGCGGGCCGGCCGCGAGCTCCGGTTAGGCATGGGCGCCGGCTGGGCCGCTTCGGGTGCAGCCGCGGACTGCCTGGGAGGCGCCACCATCAGGTTATTCACCACCGTCTTCACGCCGTCCACGCTGCCGCTGTCGTTGCCCGCCAGCGCGCGCGAGGCGTCGTCGGCCACGGTTCCGCTCAGGGTGGCCACGCCGTTGGCCACGCTCACCTGGATATTCTGCCCCGCCAGAGCCGATTCACCCTGAATCTTGGCCTGCACGTCCGTGGCGATCTGCTGGTCCGTGCGCGCGGCCTGTTCCGCCGGCTGTTGCTTCTTGCATCCGGCCGCCAGCCCCAGAATCACAGCCAGGACCGCCATTCCTGCCAGCCAGGTGTACTTCCGATTCATGATTTGCCGTTTCATCGGATTCCTTTCCGGTGTTTCCGCCCTCTGGGCTTGCTCTCAGTTGCGGCGCCCGGCGCCGGCCGGCCAGTCCTTTGGAGGGCTCGCTCCGTCCGCTTGGAGCGCCATGGTTATCTTCCCTCAACTGCCGCGTATGTGGGACGCCTTTTTTCCGGTCAGAGTGCGAGTTCCGCGATCCGGCTCAGCCTGCCGCGCTTAATTGCCCGGCGAGGGGGCGTAGTATCCCTTGCGCGCCTGCACCTTCAACCCGTCGCCCCGGCACGCCACGGCGATATGCCGGAAGGTGCCGTCCAGCTTGGCGTTGGTGGGCGTGTAGCTGGCCACGTACTGGGTGCGCAGTTCGTCCTCAATCTGCTGGAAGGCCGCTTCCAGCTTCTTTCCGTTGCTGCCCACGTTGATCAGCCGGCCGCCGGTCTCCTGCGCCATGCGCCTGGCCGCCGAGTAGCCGGTGTAGCCAAAGTCGCCGTAAAAACCCGTATCGGCAATCAGAATCACATAGATCATGGCGTTGGCCCGCTGCGCCGCGGCAATGGCCTCGTCAATCTTGGTGCGGCTGCCCTGGTCGTCGCCGTCGGTCAGGATGATCATGGCCTTGCGCCCTGTCTCCTGGCTCAGCTTTTCGTTTGAGGCCAGATAGACCGCGTCATACAGCAGCGTGCCCTTGGGCGTGCCGTGCACCGGCACCGGTCCGCCGCCCAGCCCCGGAATGCCCGCCGCTCCGTTGCCTCCGGCGGTGTTGATCTGGGCCTTGTCCATCGCGTGCGACAGCATCCGCGCGCTGTTGGTAAAGTCCTGCAGCAGGTCCACGTTCACGTCAAACGAGAGCAGAAAGGCCTGGTCCTTCGGCTTCAGTACCCGCTCCAGAAACTCGCTGCCCGCCTCCTGCTCCAGCGGCAGCACGCGGTACTGGCTGCCGGAGGTGTCCAGCAGAATGCCCAGCGTGAGCGGCTGGTTGTTCTCGGCCACAAAGTTCTTGATCGTCTGCGGCACCTTGTCTTCTTCAATCGAGCAGTCGTCCTTCGCCAGGTGCGGAACCAGGTTGCCGTTCTTGTCCTTCACGGTGAAGAACAGGTTCACCAGGTTCACCTCCAGCTTGAAGGTCGCCACTGACTGATCGTCTTCCGGCGCGGCCGGGGCGGTGCTGACCGGAGCAGCATCCGG
>JAJXXG010000987.1 GCA_021781255.1 Acidobacteriota bacterium | reverse complement strand
GCGCGCGATCAGCTTCACGGGATCGAGCCAGGTGGGTTCGATGGTGGGCCAGCGGGCGGCGGCGACTTTCAAGGCAGTTTCACTGGAGATGGGCGGCAAGAACGCGCAGATTGTGCTGGACGACGCCAATCTGGACCTGGCGCTGGACGGCGCGCTGTGGGGCTCCTTTGGCACCACAGGACAGCGCTGCACGGCGACGAGCCGGATATTGCTACAGAAGGGGATTGCGGAGAAATTTACGGCGGAGTTTGTAGCGCGGGCGAAGAAGCTGAAGGTGGGCAACGGACTGGATGAGACGGTGCAGGTGGGTCCGCAGGTGAATGCAAGTCAGATTGCCACCTCGGCCGAGTATGTGGCGATTGCCAGCGGCGAGGGCGCGAAGCTGCTGCTGGGCGGACATGCGCTGACGGACGGCGCGTATGCAAAGGGAACATTCTTTGAGCCGACGATCTTTGGCGGAGTGACGCCGGAGATGCGGATTGCGCGCGAGGAAGTTTTCGGGCCGGTGGTTTCGCTCATCGAGTTTGAGACGTTTGAGCAGGCGGTGGAGATTGCGAATTCGATCGATTACGGCTTGTCAACGTCGCTCTACACGAAGGACGTGAACCGGGCTTTCACGGCGATGCGCGACCTTGAGGCGGGGATTACGTATATCAACGCGCCGACAATTGGCGCGGAGGTGCACTTGCCGTTTGGCGGCGTGAAGCAGACGGGCAACGGCCACCGCGAGGGACTGGGCGCGATTGATTTCTTCACGACGTGGAAGGCCGTGTATGTGGACTACTCTGACACGCTGCAGCGGGCGCAGATTGACAATGCGGAGTAATTAGGCGGCTACTTACTCGTTCAGGGATCCCATGATGACGGTTCCGCTGCCGGCCTGGGTGAGCACGCAGATGCCGTGCTGGTCGCATTTGTAATGAATGAGCGTGCTGTTGGCGGCCCAGCCAGCAGCGACCGGGTGATCACTCGGCTTGGCGATGAAGAAGCTCTTTCCCGCGCCTGAGCCGAGAACACCACCTGTGGGGTCCCAAGTGTTTACTCGCATGTCGCCCTCTATATAGAAGGTGGACCCAATCAACTGCTGATTTTTGTGGTGAGCGGCTTCGCGGCGCAGGCGGGCGAGTTCAGCCTCACGTTGCGCCTTGTGCGAGATAAGGTCCTGCTGCTCCTTGACGGTGGGGAAGTTGGTGGAGAAATCCCAGTAATCAAAGTGGGAGTACTGCTCGGCAGTGCAGGGCAAGGTTCCTTGCGTATAGAGCGAAACGATTTTGCCGTTATTGTCGAGCTTGGCCTGCAGGACATCCTGTCCTTTTTCGCGCTGGGCCTCCTGTGCCTGACGGGCCTCAAGATCAGCCTGTTCGGCGGCCTCGCGAGCTTCGCGGGCTTTCCGGCCCCAGCCAGTGGGTAGATTGGCAGGATGGGACGGGACTGTGGAGGGGTCAAAGGGAAGCAGGACCTGCTTGGTGCACAGAGCGAAACCGGAAGAGTCAAGAATGCGCAGATTGAACTGGATGGGCTGCGGGGGATTGGCCGCGGCGTAAGCGAAGCCGGTGAGGTAAGTCGGGTCAAGAGGCTCGAATTCAATCTTGTAAATGACCTTGCCCTGCATGCGGGTGACGAGGTGACCGCGAATACCGCCGGCGGTGAAGACAGCCTGGCCGAGGTCGGCACCGGGAGGGGTGGCTTTGGGTAGCTTGATGAAGTAAATGCCCACCGCAACGACGACCAGCACGGCGAGGCCAATGAGGAGCATGGTGAATTCTGAGCCACGCTGGGGCGGCTTTTTGATGGGCGCGCTTTCGAATGGTTCCAGGCTCTCGTAAGGATTCGAGATGAAGCGCTCGGGCCGCTCCGGCTGACTGGATTTGCCGTAAGGATCGTCTTCAAAATCCGCCATCTGGCAATACCTCTCGCAGCACGCGTCCGGGAATTCCAAAACAAAGGGGAGTCTCCGCGTGGAAAACGCAGAGCTATCTGTGAACAGTACTAATCTATCTCCATTGCCACCCTAAAGGGTATGTATTGCTCTTGACTAGATAGATTCTATGGATTTTGCGGCACGCGTGGTTACGGGAGTGACGCGACGGCCAGGGGCTCCGGATGCAGAATGGACGTCCTGAACTGTTTAAGACCCGGAGGGAGAGGAGACGGCGGACACACACGGGATGTGCAAGGTGCGATAGCATATCCGGGCGGCGCGTGCACCATCAAACGGTGCAAAGTCGCTGACCGATTGAGGAAGTGATTTTTATGACGATCGAATACTTTCGGGGTTGGGCTATTCATGGCCCACATCCAAGTGTACGGAGGAGCTGAGCGATGATTATCGGAGTTCCCAGGGAAATCAAGGACAACGAGGCGCGGGTGGGCGTTACGCCGGCAGGCGTGAAAGCACTGACCGAGGCCGGCCATAAAGTTCTGGTGGAGACTCAGGCAGGCGCGGAGTCAGGGTTTGAGGACGAGGAGTATCAAAACGCCGGCGCAGAGATGGTGGGCGAGGCCGGGTATGTGTGGGGCAAGGCCGAGATGGTGGTGAAGGTGAAGGAGCCGATCGAGAAGGAGTATGTCTTCTTTCGCGAAGGGCTGGTTTTGTTCACTTATCTGCACCTTGCACCCCTGCGTGTGCTGACGGACAAGTTACTTGAGTCAAAGATGATCGGGATTGCGTATGAGACAGTGCGCGATCCGCGGGGCGGGTTGCCGCTGCTGATGCCGATGAGCGAAGTGGCTGGACGGATGAGCGTGCAGGTGGGCGCGACCTACCTGGAGCGGGAACGCGGCGGACGTGGAATTCTGTTGGGCGGAGTCCCGGGTGTGCCGCCGGCGCACGTGACAATCATCGGTGGAGGGATTGTGGGCACGAATGCAGCGCGGATTGCGCTGGGATTCGGCGCGAAGACAACACTGATTGATGTGAACCTGAACCGGCTGCGCGAACTGGAGGATATATTTGGCGGGCGGCTGTATACGCTGGCCTCAAACAGCTACAACCTGGCAAATGCGACACGTGAGGCAGACCTGGTGATTGGCGGCGTGCTGATTCCGGGTGCGACCGCGCCGAAGCTGGTGACGCGCGGGATGGTGACTCAGATGAAAAAGGGCGCAGTGATTGTGGACGTGGCAATTGACCAGGGCGGATGCGTGGAGACGGCGCGACCCACGTCGCACTCAAACCCGAGCTATGTGGTGGACGGGGTGGTGCACTACTGCGTGACGAATATGCCGGGTGCGGTACCGCACACATCTACGTTGGCACTGACAAATTCGACGTTTCCCTACCTGATGCGGCTGGCAAACCTTGGCGCGCGCGAGGCGCTGAAAAAGGATGCGGGGCTGGCCGAAGGATTGAATACGTGGATGGGCGCGCTGACGCATCGCGGAGTAGCCGTAAGCCAGGAGCGGTCCTGGACGGCAGCGACCGAAGTACTGGGCTGAGCGGCATTTGAGCCGAGCTTCTAGCTGGTATCCGGTTAGCGGCGCTGGCGCTCTCAGCCTATAATCGCGGCATGTCTGGCAGTGGGAAATCACGGCGGCGCACTGTGCTTTGGCTGGGCGCAGGCGTGCTGCTGTTTTATGCGGTGCTGGCTGCGCTGCAGGCCTTCAATACATCGGGAGTGAAGTTCTTGAACCCGGAGACGGCGGGCGAGACGCTGGCCTTTACGGGCCTGACGGTGGTGGTGTTCCTGCTGCTGCTGGTGCTGCTGTTGCTGCTGCTGAGGAAGATTCTGAAGGTCTATGCCGACCA
>JAJXXG010000317.1 GCA_021781255.1 Acidobacteriota bacterium | reverse complement strand
GAACGGGTTCTTTGTTCTGGGCGACGGCACGGGCAGCTACGAGTACACGCGCGCGGGCAACTTCACGCTCGGTTCCACGGGCGAGCTGCTGACCTCGAGCGGCATGAATGTGATGGGCTACCCGGCGGTGAACGGGGTAGTGAATACCAATGCTCCGCTGACGGCGATCAACATTCCGGTGGGGGCGGTGCAGCAGCCGCAGGCGAGCACGACGATGAGCATGACCACGAACCTGGACTCGGCCTCGGGCGCCGCGACGCAGTTTCCCGCCGAGATAACGGTGTACGACTCGCTGGGACAGTCCCACGTCGCCACCGTGACATACCAGCAGACGGGGACGAACACCTGGAGCTACTCGGTGGCGCTGCCGGCGGCCGACTACTCGACCTCCGGGGGGAACGCGGTTCCGGCGGCGATCACGGGCACCATGCAGTTCAACTCCAGCGGCGCGCTGACCGGCATTACGCCCACGGGCGGCACGGCCGAAACCGTGGGCACGGCGACGGGAGACGTTTCCTCGATGGCGCTGAATTTTACGCCCGCGGGCTCGGCGCTGGCGGACGGGGCTGCGGGAATGAACCTGCAGTGGAATCTGCTCAGCTCGGCGGGAACGCCGACGATCAGCCAGGTGGACACCACCTCGGCGGTATCGGCGACCGCGCAGAATGGATATCCGAGCGGGCAATATCAGAGCTTTGCCATCGGCTCCGACGGGACGGTTACGGTGACCTACTCGAACGGACAGCAACAGAATGTAGGGCAACTGGCGCTGGCGAACATTGCCAATCTGCAGGGGCTGTCGTTGCTGGGGAGCGACAACTACGCCACCACCCTGGCCAGCGGCGCGGCGGTGATCGGCACCTCGGGTGCGGCGGGGCTGGCAACGGTGCAGGATCAGGCGCTTGAAGCTTCGAATGTCAACATCTCGACGGAGTTCTCGAATCTGATTGTGGCGCAGCGGGCGTTTGAGGCCAATGCCAAGTCGGTGACGACGTTTGATACCGTCACCCAGGACACGATCAACATGGTGCATTGAGCCGGTTTCAGGCGCAGGCGGATGCTGCAGGGCTGCGCGATGCGGCCGCCCTATCTGCCGGCCTGGAGCTGAAACTCGAGGAACAGGGCCTGCGCGCGCGCCAGGGCCTGACCCTGGGCGTCCAGGATGACCGCCTCGGCCCAATGCTTTCGCTCTTCGCTGCGGACCACGCGGCCTTCAAGGCGGAGCGGGGTGGCGCTGGGCACGGGACGCAGATAGTCGACTTCCATCTTGCGGGTGACCGATGTGCGTCCGAGGGCCCGGACGGCCTTGCTCATGGCCTCGTCGAGGAGTGTGGCGATGATGCCGCCGTGGAGAAATCCGGGATGGCCTTCAAAGCGTTCCGCTACGGACGGGAGGCTGACGATGGAGCCGTCCTGGGCCAGGAGGAACTCCAGGCGCATGCCCGATGGGTTCGCGTCTCCGCAGCCGAAGCAGCGGTTGCCCGCCGCATGGGCAAAGGGTGTAAGCGGCTGGTCCGGGTTGAGTGTCATGGCTTCAGAATACCGGCTGGGGACGAGTGGCGGCCGGAGCAGCGGGGGAGTGATTCTTGACCTGCCCGCCGCGCGCCGCGCAGACTGAGGGTACGGACCGGTGCGGCGCGCCGGGCGGCAGATGGCTGGTGAAGAGGGCGTAAATTATCTTGTTTCAGCGAAATGGCGGAATACGGGTGCTGGCGTTGATGGGGGCGGCCATGGTGGCGGGCTGCCATTCGGCGGCGCCGCCGTCGCAGCTTTTGCAGCAGCAGGCGGAGGGCCAGCGGCTTTTTGCCGTGGGCTGCGCGCACTGCCATGAGCTGAACGATCTGCGGCTGAAGCAGGTTCCTCCCGATCTGCATGGGGTTTTCCGGCGCGCGGCGCTGCCGGATGGCGCACCCGCGACCGATGCGGAGGTGGAGCAGATTCTGCAAACGGGCAAGGGCATGATGCCGTCCTTTACCTATCAGATGACGGCCAGCCAGATGGACGCGGTGGTGGCGTACCTGCACGTTTATTAGGGGGCGGTTTCCGGGGCTGAATCCGCTCTTCGTGCGGTGATCAGGGCGCGTGGGCAGCGGTGGCGCGGCTGCGCCGGGGAGGGAACCGGTGCGCGGCGAGGGTCAGGATATACTTTAAGGGCCTATGGCAGAAGAAAAGACATTTTATCTGGAGACCTTCGGCTGCCAGATGAACGCGCATGACACGGAAAAGGTCATCGGGACGCTTTTTGCGCAGGGATACCGGCAGGTGGAGGACGAGAAGGATGCGGGTCTGATCCTCTACAACACCTGCTCGATTCGCGATAAGGCGGAGCAGAAGGTCTTTCATCGCCTGAACGATTACAAGCGTTTACGCAAGGAGGGGAAGCGCTTTGCGGTGCTGGGCTGCGTGGCGCAGCAGGAAGGCGAGAAGATCTTCGAGCGGGCGCCGCACGTGTCCCTGGTTTCGGGTTCGGCCTCCTATCGCAAGCTGCCGGAGATGCTGGCGCGGCTGGAGGCAGGCGAGGAGCGCATTACGGGTCTTGACGACCGGCAGACGGAGGAGACGTTCGAGACCGAGTTTACGGCGCGGCAGAATCCGTATCGCGCCTACATTACGATCATCGAGGGGTGCGACAAGTTCTGTTCCTACTGCGTGGTTCCGTACACGCGGGGCAAGGAACGCAGCCGGACCTCGAGTTCGGTGCTCGATGAGGCGCGGAGGATTGCGGAGAGCGGCTACACGGAGATCCAACTGCTGGGGCAGAACGTGAACAGTTACCGCGATCCGGAAGGGAAGCTGAGCTTTGCGGATCTTCTGGCAGCGGTGGGCCAGGTGCCGGGAATCCGGCGGGTACGATTTACGACCAGCCATCCCCGAGACTTTACGCGCGACATCGTGGAAGCGATCGACAGCATTCCCACCCTGTGCGATCATGTGCACCTGCCGGTGCAATCCGGCTCGAACAGGATTCTGCATGCGATGGCGCGGGAGTACACGGCCGAGTGGTATTTAGAGCGCATTGCCTGGATCAAGGCGGCGCGGCGGAAGATCTCGCTGTCGACGGATATTATTGTGGGATTTCCGGGGGAGACGGCCGATGACTTTATCCAGACCATGAATCTGCTGGCGACGGTGGAGTATGACTGCGTGTTTGCATTCAAATACTCCGCGCGCCCCAATACGCCGGCGCTGGTGATGATCGATTCGGTGGCGGAGGCGGAGAAGTCGCAACGGCTGCAGGTGCTGCTCGATCGGCAGCGCGAGATACAGAGAGTAAATTATTCCAACCACATAGGGGAAGTACTTGAAGTGATGGTAGAGGGTGTGAATCCGGCCCGGGGCCAGATTGCCGGGCGCAGCACGCAAAACAAGACGGTGAATTTTGCCTGGGGCCATGCGATTGCGCCGGCGACGGGGAGTTATCTTGGGGTGAAGATCACAGGGGCGTTTCCGAACAGCCTTGTGGGCGTGGCCGTCTAAAGATGGCAGCGGCGGATGGAGAGGGAGCGATGGATATTGAAGTGAGGATTCGCGGCCTGATGATGGACCCGACAACCAACATGCCCATCGTAGTGCTGAAGGACGTGGCCTCCGATGTCGTGATGCCGATCTGGGTGGGTATCTTTGAGGCCAATGCCATCGCCCTGGAGATTGAGAAGACGGCGGCGCTGCGGCCGATGACGCATGATCTGACGCGAAACCTCATCCGAAACCTTAACGCTCAGCTCAATCGTGTTGTGATTACAGAGAGAT
>JAJXXG010000600.1 GCA_021781255.1 Acidobacteriota bacterium | reverse complement strand
AGCGATGCCGATCGCCTTCTTGGTCTTCGCCGGCCCGGAGATCAGGCAGGCCTCCAGGGATGCGCTCAGCTCTGCTGAGGGCACGCGGAGGCGCTCGTGGCCGAATGGACCGATGATGCCGGGCGCACGGAGGCGATTCTACGGTGCGAGCTGCAAGGCGTCGTGCCAGACGTCGTTGAGCCCGCGGCGTCGAAGCCGAGTTCCGTTCTGATGTAAACCACAGTTTACTTTATGTAATCCATAGATTACATTGAGAACCATGCTCACGGTCCTGAAGTCGCAGCCGTTCGACGACTGGCTGTCGGGCCTGAAGGATCGGCACGCGCGTGCTCGTGTTCAGGCGCGAATCGATCGCCTGGCGATGGGCAACCCGGGCGATGTGAAGCCGACCCAGTCCGGTGTCAGTGAAATGCGGATCGACTACGGGCCCGGTTACCGCGTGTACTACCAGCAGCGGGGCAGGACAATTGTGCTGCTCTGCTGTGGTGGAGCCAAGCGGACTCAGGACGCCGACATCCGTCGCGCCGTCGAGATTGCAAAGAACTGGAAGGATTGAATCATGGCAACCAAGCGACCAAGGCGAGTGAAGGAGACTTTCACGCGCTACGACAGTGCCGACTACCTCAAGTCCGAGGAGGATATGGCGGCCTACCTGCAGGCGTGCATGGAGGAGGCGCTCGACGATCCTGCCTTCATTGCGCAGGCTCTTGGAACAGTGGCACGCGCTCGCGGCATGATGCAGCTTGCGAAGGACACGGGGCTTACTCGCGAAGGCCTCTACAAGGCCCTGTCGAAGGACGGGAATCCGAGTCTCGGAACGGTGCTGAAAGTCCTGCGGGCCCTCCATCTGAGGATCTCGTTGCACCCGGTCTGATTTCCGATTCGAAGCGCGGCCCAAACCAGCCTTTCTGTACGACTTTTGTACCACTCGCCTGAAATAGGGCGCAAGGCCATGAAGTGGACTGAAAAAGCCGAGCCGGGAAAAATCAGTGTCGTAGGCTACATTTGGTCTCATAGACGTTCATGTCATTTCAGGCTGAACTTCCATGGGGTGCAAGGCGTCCCGAGTTCAAATCTCGACACTCCGACTCATTCAAACAGTCGCCGGCCCATCGATAGAGTTGGTCTCTGCGTCCACTTTCGATTCCGAGTGTTGCCCGTAGCAGTCTTGAGCGTGTGCATGCCCACTGGCCATCCGCGGTCAGACGGCTCACGATGACAACGCCGAGCGGTCCAAGATGAGCGGCCGCTGGAGCGACGCCCATGGCGCAGCAGCATGGCTTTAAGCTGTTGGCACGCGTTCAGGCGAGTTCGCACGGCATCCTCCCGGGCACGGCAGAGGTCGCGCGTCGCCTCATCCCGCTTATCGGGGACCGTGACACTCACGAGCTCTGCGACGCGCGCCGCCCGCGCCAGTAGCTGCGCGTCACGCCGATCGGCCTTGATCCGATGCCCCGGACGGCGCGCGACATTCGACGGGGCGATCACCTGGCAAGCGTAGTGATGAGCCTGCAGCTGGCGCGCCAGGGTGTACTCGCAGGGGACTGCGTCGTAGACACTCTGCAGCGCCTCGGGCTTGCCCAACCGACTCAGCGCCTTTGAAAGCGACCCCAACTGCGCCGAGATGGTCGCGGAAACGTGCGGCTCCTACCGTCCGCTCGGCGCTATTGCGATGGCGATCGGATCGGCGTGCGCGTCCAATCCAACGAAGGAAGTAATAGGCTTACTCATGGTCTGCATCCTCCGACTGGTGTTGATGCCAGACCTCGGGCGTTCTGCATGTAGATAGGCACCTCACGGGGTGCAACCCACAATACACCGGAGGCAGACCTGTTCCCCTCAATCCTCCACATCCAGTCTGACCTTCAGCTCTGCACGTCGGGCCAGAGCGTATAGAGGAGTGGGCCGTATCGTGACCGCATGATCTGGTGGTCCTGAGGCTTCGTGGCGGAGAGCGGACGTCGCCGGCGTGCAGAGCTCGCGCATTCGGAGCATGGCGATTCGCCCGCTGGAGATGCCGTCAGATGCGTCACGATTACTCCGCCACTGTCCAAAACAACATCGTGAGCGGATGGGTTGGCGCGAGTACGCTAAGATAACGGAGGGGCCTTCGCAACTCGTTCGAATCGGCTGGGTTTGACCGGAAAACACCAACCACCTCGGGTGACGCACCCGAGGCGACGGTCAACGCGCGGAATGCTTGCTGCGATCTGGCGGCATTTCCATCCTCGCGGCTGACGCCGAGCTCATCGCTTTATCCCGCTTATCCCGCGGCCGCTGAGGGTTTGTCTCCCTGACCGAGCTTTCCCCACAGCTCCTTCAGCCTGTCCAAGAATCGTTGCCATCCCGTTTCAACCGCATGGGTGCTCATCATATGTCTCCACTTGCCGATACTGTGCCCGTCAAACGCCGTCCCCGAAGGGGCAGCGCTCGGGAAGTGTGCGCCATTTTCACCAGCGCCGTCGGCCCTTCGGATCTCGGCGGACGTCTTGACGCACATATATTTCGAAATGCACGCCACGCAATCACCATCGGTGTAGAGTGCCTGCAACTCAGAGCCCCTTGGCTCATCCGGCCTCGCCGCGCAGCGTCATTCCGGCGGGCCTTCCGCCAGAACACTCTGCCGGCGCAACTGCAGCCGCACACGGGCGCGAAACGTTGCCTGTGTCTATGCGGACGGGGTATTCACCTCAGGTAAATCATATGCCTTCGAACCGTTGGAATCTCAGCTCGCATCTGTCACCGGCAGCTGATCGCACCGAGTCGCCCCTGAGCTACCCCGCGCGGATCATTCGCGAGCAGAATGAGGAAGCGGAGCGCGCGCAGCGCGAACGGATCGAGCAGTCGTCCGAACTGAATACGCCGGCCATGCGAATTCGGGCTTGGGAAAGATTGCATCGCCTGACGCTGCCGCGTGGATCGGCGCACGCTGTGCTTGATGTCGTTGCGACGGCCACTCGTCTGACGCTCGAGCAGGTGCGTGAGGAGCAGCGACGACGGTTGGACCCTGCCCGGGTTTCGCAACCGATCGATTCCACGGGCAACCACGACGCCAACTCGGGATCCTGAGGCATCCCCGCGAACGCACCACCGTAGGTGCCGCCTGATGGATGGCGAGCCGGCGCAATCAGCGATAGATGTTTGGCGACGTTTCGCAGAGTAGGTATTCGCGACGCGGCTTTCTGCGCTACAGAGTGCTACACTCCGTCGTCAACACTCTCGACGCGCTTCCTGCGCACGCGTCAGTGCGCATCAAGAGGAGCGACCGTCTCACTACGGATCAGCAGAAGACTTCCCCGGTCATGAGCTACAGCGACAATCGAGGCGTAGAGCGCGGCGAAAGTATGCGCTGCGCAGACGTTTCGGAGGCGAGCCTATATGCAGACGAACACAGAGTCTCTCCTGAGCGCATCCGGTGTGCGAAAGCGGCTACTGAAAGAGAGCGAAAATTCCGTCGCGTTCGCCGGCGAGATCGATATTGCAAGACAGGCGGTCCTTGCCTACACGTCGGATGATCCGGGCCACCCGATCGACAACCTGATCGATGGGCATTATGGTCGCGGCAGCACGTTCTGGGCGAGCGCTAGGCCGAATATCACAGAACACATCATCGTGGAGTTCGACCAACCGCAGGGTGTTGCTTGGATGATATACGAGGTGGAGGAGAGCGCGTATGCGAGGACGCAGGAAGTGAGCGTCGAAGGATCC
The DNA here is from genome assembly GCA_021781255.1 of Acidobacteriota bacterium. The sequence goes on along the minus strand of JAJXXG010000600.1, from coordinate 42 downwards.
TCCGACGGGGGTCGAACCTACCGCCAGGCGCTCGTCCAGGAG
>JAJXXG010000535.1 GCA_021781255.1 Acidobacteriota bacterium | reverse complement strand
TCCTGCGCAACGCGCAACGGGTCGCATCCCACCTGCATGCAGCCGGCGCCGCGCCGGGCTCTCTGGTGGGCCTCGCAATGCTTCGTTCTCCGGCTGCGATCACTGCCATTCTCGGAGCTCTCTTCGCCGGCTGCGCCTATGTCCCCCTCGATGTCGAAGGGTCGCCCGAGTCTCTGTTGCGGAGACAGATCGCGGACAGCAATATCTCCTACGTACTCGTCGATAGCTCCGCTGTCTGCAAGGCTGCAGCCTGGGACCTCTGCACATCCATTCCGGTGCCGTTGCCCCAACTTGACCTGCCCGAACCCACCGCGCCGCCCGCCATCACTACCTCACCGGAGGACCCCGCGTACGTAATGTTCACCTCCGGCTCAACCGGCACACCCAAAGGTGTCATCGTGCCGCATCGCGCCATTGTTCGGTTGATCTCAGCCCAGAACTTCCTCAACTTTTCCCCCAACGAAACCTTCCTGCTCCACTCTCCGCTCAGCTTCGATGCCTCCACACTTGAGTTATGGGGTGCACTTCTGCACGGAGGGTGTCTCGCAGTTGCGCCTCCGCATACCATCGCCGTGTCGGAATACCACCATTTGGTGGAACGCTATGAAGTCACAACCCTTTGGATGACTTCAGCGATCTTTCACCTCGCTACCTCCTTTGCCCCGGAAACCTTTCGAACACTGCGCCAGCTCGTCGTCGGCGGTGATGTCATCCATCCGTCGGCGGTCTCCAGGATCCAGAACCTCTACCCAGCGCTGACAATCGTAAATGGCTACGGCCCTACGGAAAACTGCACCTTCACTACCTGCTATCGCATTCCTCCGAATATCAGCACGGATACTGCACTGCCGATAGGTCGCCCCATCGAGCACACCGCCGCCTACGTGCTTGACGCCAACATGCAGCCAGTCGAAGACGGGGAATCCGGAGAGCTTGTTACCGGTGGCAGCGGTGTAGCGCTGGGCTACCTGAATATGCCGCGCGAAACCGCAGAGCGCTTCGTGCCCGATCCCTTCTCCTCAGCGCCGGGCGCGCGAATGTATCGCACTGGAGATCGCGTATATAAGGATGCCTCCGGAGTCTTTCACTTTCTCGGACGCCTCGATCAAGAAGTAAAGATCAGCGGCCGCCGCATCGACCTTACTGAACTCGAGCAACTGGTGATGAAAATCGACGGCGTGCGCACCTGCGCTGCGTTTGCACTCGAATCCGGCCCCGGCCAGAAGGAACTTGCCGTCGCAATTGAGATGTCGAACGCAGACACCTCCGCGGAACCGCGCATTCGCAAGGAACTCGCAGCCCGCATGCCTGCGGCTCTGCTGCCTACCCGCATCCACATAGCAGAACAGCTTGCCGTAAACCACAATGGGAAGCTCGATCGCGCAACCATCCGTCAGACGCTCAAAAACAGCATCGTGTCTTCAATAAAACCGCACCCCCCGGCTTCCTCCACCTCCGAACCCACGCTGAACACGGTCCTCGATGTCTGGAAGCGCCTTCTCGGCAAAAATTCAGTCAATGCCGATGACAACTTCTTCGATACCGGCGGAACCTCCCTTCTGCTCATCCGTCTTCATGCGGAGCTAAACGATCGATATCCCCAGCGCATATCGATGATCGATCTCTTCCAGGCCACAACCGCCCGTAAGCTCAGCACTCTCATCGATGCGCGAATCCTCGGCGGCGTAATGCCTCCCCAAACAATGCCTCAACATCGCCCCTCCAGGTAGTCACTCCCCGATTATGTGGCGAAGGAACACTATGCTTACCTCTCGGATTCAACAACCCATTCTCCAAGCTCGCGGAGTCGCCGCCACATCGCCGGACAGCCTGCGCGGTGGACGCATCCTTTTTCTCATCGACGAAATGGCGGCACTTACCGCGGGAGGAACCGAACGCCAAATTCTGCAAATGATCGGCATCTGCAAGCGCAACGGCATGGAGCCTCATCTCTGCTTCCTGCGGCACACGCGCTGGCTCACGCCCGAGCTGGCGGGATGCCCGGTCACCCATTTCAGCATTGAAAAGCTCGCGTCACCGCACGGACTGCGCTCTCTCGCCGAACTCACCCTCTGGATCAAGGCCCGGCGCTTCCACATCCTGCAGACCTTCTTCTCTGAAGCCAATATGATCGGCCCTGTCGTCGCCCGCATGGCACACGTCCCCGTCGTCCTGGGAACAAGGCGCAATCTCAATCACCCCATGAACGAACTCCCCAGGTTTGGCCTCCTGCGCCTGCAGGGCTGGACCAATCGGCTCGTGGACATGATCATCGCTAACTCCAACGCAGTGCTCGAACGCATCATTGAGACAGAGGGCGTCCGGCGCGACCGCATCTGCGTCGTCTATAACGGAATCGACCTCACGTACATGCAGCCGCGGCCCGATCTGCGCCAGGCAGCCCGCCGCGCACTCGGCCTCAAAGAACATCACTTGCTCGTCGGCAATGTCTCCGGCCTGCGCAAAATCAAGGGAGTCCGCATGTTCGTCAACGCCGCGGCAGAAGCCTCCCGCCATGACCCGCGCCTGCGCTTCCTGCTCATCGGCGACGGCCACTTAAAATCTGAACTCCTGCAGGTCATCCGCATGTATGGCCTGCAAAAAGTCTTCTGTCTGGCCGGAGCAGCGGAGGACGTACGGCCCCATCTCGCCGCCTTCGACATCGGTGTACTCTCATCTCACGCCGAGGGATTCTCTAACTCCTTGCTCGAATACATGGCCAGCGGCGTTCCAGTCATCGCAACTGACGTCGGCGGGAACCGCGAGGCCCTGGGCTCTTGCGGGCTCCTGATTCCACCCGAAACCCAGAACCTCGCAACCGCAATCCAGTTCATGTGCGATCCCCGCGTACGCAGAGAGTTCGCCACAGCCGCCCTCGAACGGGTAAAAGAATTCGATATCGAACTCGCAAACAAGCGCCTTACTGAGATTTATGCGCGCTATTTGGAAAAAGCGGGCCTCGGAAAGCAATCACATGTGCAAAACATTGCACACCGTGAACCCCGCCCGTTCAAAATCTCCTGAGCTTGGCCGCTACACGCGCGTTGCATGTTGCGGAATACCCAGGAATGCACATCATTCCGGCAAGCAACGTGCAACATACGCAGTGAAATGGAACGCACATGCTTCCGTCTACAAAATAACTCGCTGGTTTTAGCCTTCGCCGGAGCACAATCATGAACCAGACGGACCCCCATCCTATCCGCATCGCCATCATCGGAATGGCCGGACGCTTTCCTGGCGCTTCTTCCGTCGCCGAGCTGTGGCAAAACCTTTGTGAAGGCCGCGAGAAAATCTCCCACTTCAGCGATTCGGAACTTGAGTACACTTCCGGGTCGGCAAATGTTAAGGCTCGCGGAGTTATCGCCGACGCAGACCTGTTTGACGCTGCCTTCTTTCACTTCCTTCCCCGCGAGGCGGAGCTCACCGATCCGCAGCAGCGCGTGCTTCTGGAGTGTGCCTGGCTGGCCTGCGAAGACGCGGGCTATGACCCGGCAAAGTATCCCGGCAAAATTGGCGTCTTCGCCGGATGCAGCATCAATACCTATCTGCTGTCTCAGCTGGCTACCGCTCCCGGCTTTCTCCGCGACTTCACCGGCAACTATCAGACCGGCTCTTTTCCTTCGCTCGTCGGCAACGGACAGGATTTCCTCGCCACCCGCATCAGCTACAAGCTCGGCCTGCGCGGCCCGGCCATGACCGTTCAGTCCGCCTGCTCCACGTCCCTCGTTGCCGTGTCCCAGGCCTTCGACT
>JAJXXG010000248.1 GCA_021781255.1 Acidobacteriota bacterium | reverse complement strand
TCTACCCGTTGGCTGCTTCAAGCTCGAGCGCACGCGGGAAAAGAATGTTGTTTTCGAGATGCACGTGCCGGTGTAGATCGCGCTCAAAGTCCCTGAGTCCGTCGAAGAACGCGTGATATGTCGTGCAGGCATATTCGGGCGTAACGAAATTACGGCTCAGGCTACGGATCTCCGCCAGGAGAACTCCCGCGTTATCGTGTTCCTCGATGAGCAAAGAGACAGGATTCCCGATCGAGGTCTGCGATTCGGCTAGTTCGGCGCCGGCGCTCGCTTTCTTCTCCTCCATTTTCGTAATCATCGGGAATACAATAACCTCTTCGTCTGCAAGGTGATCGGTCAGTTCTTCGGCGAGTTCAGCCAGTTTTGTGCGGATCAGCGCCAACTCGGGGTTTGTACCTCCGTGCCGGTTGACCACTTTTGCAGCCAGACCGGAAAGCCGCGGGAGTTCTCCCTTGCAAAACGCGTGGTGCGTCGCAACGATGTGCTCCGTCAAGTGTGCAAGCGGTTCTCTTGTCCAGTCTTTCGTCGAGACGTTCTCATTGCGGGAAGCGGCCTCCAATGCGGCGATCACTGTATCCACGTTAACGTCTTTTGCCGCGCACGCTTCCGCGAGCGGTTTGCGGCCTCCACAACAGTATTCAATACCAAATTGTTCGAACACACGTATCGATGATGGTTGTGTCTGTGCAATCTCACGAACGGTTTGTTCTTGGGCTATCATTACATCCTCCATGACGCACACTTCGCTGTGCCGGCAACGACAGCCGGGTCAACTCTTCTCTTGATAAATGACCTGGCATACTCCATTCTCGCCGTGGCCTCGATCTTTCTAAATCGACATCGAGACCAACCGGATCAGCAACTTGTCTCCAGTGTCGCTGCGATCTGCATTCGATCACAATAGTATGTTCATACCGTTGCGGAAGATGGAAATACCCAAGAAATGTCGCTGCACTCCTCATGTGCGAATCTCTACACGCAACTGGATTTCGACGGCAGAATTGATATTGTGCATTTCATCTACTCCTCGCCGCATCTATTCTGGTGATATGTCCGCTCAGGTCTCATCACCTGCATTGCGAACCCTGGGAAACTCCGATCTTCCTCTAACTCCCATCGGCTTTGGCGCGTGGGCCATCGGCGGGGGTGACTGGCAATACTCGTGGGGATCCCAGGATGACAAAGACTCGGTTGCCGCCATCCATCGTGCGCTCGATCTGGGGATCAACTGGATTGATACGGCGGCTATCTATGGGCTGGGTCACTCTGAAGAGGTGGTAGGGCAGGCGGTCAAATCCTCATCGCACAAGCCTTACATCTTTACCAAGTGCTCCATGCGCTGGCGCAAAGACCGCTCAATCTATAACTCGCTGAAGGCCGATTCGCTTGCTGAGGAGGTGGAGGCTTCGCTCGCACGGCTGAAAGTAGAGACCATCGACCTCTACCAGATTCACCGGCCCGATCCCGAGAGCGAGATCGAAGAAGGATGGGAGGCGCTGACGCGGCTTCGTGAGCAGGGCAAGCTGCGATGGATTGGGGTTTCGAATTTTTCGGTGGAGCAGATGAAGCGTGCTCAGAAGATCTCGCCGATTACCAGTCTGCAGCCGCCTTATTCCATGCTGCGCCGGGCGGTAGAGGTGGAGATTCTGCCCTTTGCGCAGGCCAACGGCATCGGCGTCATCAACTACTCGCCCATGCTTTCAGGCATGCTGGCCGGCAAGATGAGCGCCGAGCGCGTGGCGGCATTACCGGCCGACGACTGGCGGCGCAGAAACGTTGAGTTCAACGAGCCGCGCTTGAGCCGCAACTTGCGCCTGGTGGACCTGTTGCGCGAGATTGGCAGCGGGCATAGTGTAAGCCCAGGTGTAGTTGCCGTTGCCTGGACATTGCACCACCCTGCGATTACCGCCGCGATTGTGGGCGGGCGCAGTGCGAAACAGGTAGAAGAGACCGCTGCTGCACTTAGCTTCAGGCTCAGCGAGGAGGAGTACGCAAGGATCGGCAGGTCTCTTAAGTCAATCGAGAAATGAAGCGGCCGATTGTGTGGAGGCCTGGTCTGAGATCGTTTTGGACATCGTGAGGCAGTGGCCCTGATGCAGACCGGTGTGAAGGTAATTCTCCACCTTTCCGGCGGAGTGATCGGACAGCCGCTGGCCATGGAAGGCGTCTTCAGCTTTTTCCTCGAATCGGTATTTCTCGACCCGTTTCTCTGAGGCGCACATGAGCAATGGCGCGGATCATGGTTAATGCCTCCGTTCCATATATTGACCAACGATATGAGCGCATTCCTCCAGAAACTGGCGGTCTTCCTGCTGGAAAGCATCCAGGATGTGACTATCGACGTCGATTTCTCCCACAACCTTCCCTCGCACGCGGATGGGCGCGACGATTTCGGATTTCGTATCCACCGAACATGAAAGATATCTCGGATCCGACGCGACGTCCTCTACAACTACTGTTTCATTCCGCCGAGCCGCAGATCCCCTGTGTCACTGGAATTCGCACGTGTGTAGTCGGCTCCCCGTAAAATGGGCCAAGCACGAGCACCGATGCATCCTCGGGATCGAGCATGTAGAAGCCAACCCAGTTGTAACGCGGAAGCTCCCTTGCGAGTGTTTGGACAACCGCCTGTTGGAATGCAATGAGAATCGGGGTATTGTCGGCAAGTCGTCCGATGTCCTCAAGAAGAGTATTGAATTTTGACATCTTTGGCACCATCTGATTGAACAGCAGCCAGGAAACTCGAACTGCCACGATTATCTCCGATCTTTCTGGAAAGTGAATCGACGGGGCGAGAAGACTGCAAATGCGTCAGGCAGCATCGCCGGCCCTCGGACGCTCGGACTACGAAGAACTGTAGATAAATTCAAGACATGTCCAGATCGATGGTGCGCGAGAATTGGCCACGCTCGCGGTAAAGTTGTGTGCCAAAAGACCGCCGCGGCATCGCGGTCCTTGTTCACCGTGGCAATCGGTAATGGAAATTATCGAACACAGCCCGTCGCCGTAGGCGCCGCTTTTGCCCTAGAACAGTTGGAAGCGTCCTTGTTTTTCCATAATCTTTACTGGCGCTTCGCCTCCTGATTCGGTCCTATTAAGAAGCCGCACGGATGGGAACCCTCGATGGTGGTCGACCGCGCTGAGGAGAAGCTAGGTGTACCGCCCTCCAAGAGCAGCCCGAGAGTGTAGAATTGCTCGGGCCGGAAAGCCATAATGGGAATCCCGGTTTAACTCATCAAGCGATGGAGGGCTTGTGCCGAAAGCGCTGTATCAATATATGGCCGACGATCATGAAAGACTCGACTCATTATTTCAACGTGCCATCGCGAGGCCCGGCGTAATTGATGCGGAGTCATACCATGAGTTTCGTAAAGGCCTTCTGCGGCATATCGCCATGGAAGAAAAAATCGTATTACCTGCTATCGCTAGGTGGCAGGGCGGCAAGAAAGCAGCCATAGGGGAACGGCTTCGACTTGACCACGGAGCACTTGTTGCGCTTTTGGCTCCCCCACCAACGCCGTCCATCATGCTAACAATCCGGTCCATCCTTGACCTTCACAATGAACTCGAAGAGCGGGAAGGCGGTTTATATGAATTGTTGGAGGACATGGCCGGACCTGAAATGGAGCAAATACTCGCTCAACTGAAGTCCGCCCCGCCCATCGCTGTGTTGCCTAACAACGATAAACCAGAAGTTCTTGATGCGGCTAAGAAGGTAGTAGCAAGGGCTGGTCACGAATTCAAAGTGGCGCCATAAGCTGCCAAG
>JAJXXG010000489.1 GCA_021781255.1 Acidobacteriota bacterium | reverse complement strand
CAATCCAACGCTGGATGGTGCGCCACCCACGCTTCCACGTCCACTTCACACCCACCTCGGCAAGCTGGCTCAATCAGGTCGAGCGCTTCTTCGCCGCGCTCACCGAAAAGCAGATTCGCAGAGGCAGCTTCCGCTCCACACAACAACTGGAAGCAGCCTCGGCTCGCGGCTGGGCTATTTGCTCCCAGTACTCCTTGATCGGGAATGGTTCCTCTCGGTAGGCAAAGCTCCCAGAATCGGAACCCAGCCAGTCGGCCAGCACAGCCAGCCCCGCTAACCTCCACGAGTGTCGCTTCAGAATCCTGACCTCTTCCGAGTTAAACACCGGCATCTCTCCGGGGATAAGCAGCGCCTTCATCACATCGACAAAGCTCAGGGCCGCAGTGAAGTCTTCGGGCAGAAAGAAATCATCGGAGTAAAGCTGCCTGTTCCCGCTCGAAGCTGTTTCACGCGGCGGCTTGCCGTGATGACCGGCCGCAGTTCGCATCCAGTCATCCCAGAAATCTTCTTCGCTCCTCGACTCCCCAAGGACATGAGCCGCACCCTTGTCCCGCCAGAACAGCCAGCCCAGCGTGTCGTGGCGCTCTCCGTACTGCTTGCGGGGGTTCTTTGGCACCAAATCTGGCGAAAGATCCGGGGCAAGGTTCTGAAACGCACGCGCAAACTTACCTACATCGTGGATTGCCAGAAAGAAGACAAACCAGCTCTGCACCACCGGTAGCGGCCAGCCCAAATCCGCAGACAGTGCAGCAAGAGAAAGGTGCGGCAACCGCAGCAGCTCCTCGCCACACGCGGCCACATCCAGCGAGTGAAAGGCCAACAGGTGATAACGTTCGGCGGTCTCATCCTGCGGACACGCCTTCCCCCAGTAGGCGAAGTATGGAGGCCTCTGTAGACCTGTATTCATAACGCACTTCTCCCGCGGTCTTACGTTATCTGCCAGCATTGAACATCGCCTGCAGCCTCGGAAGAACACTCTCCGGTCGCCAGAATCTTCACATCAGACCACGGTCAGCGTACCACTTTCTGAACAGAACGCGTCTCGCTCGCAGTCGCCTTCGCAAGTAGCAGTATTTCTCCCGCGACGCGTGCATCTTCTGCTGCATCGTGAGCTCGATATTCCATCTTGAAATGCTCTGCCAGACTGGTGAGTTTATGGTTCGAAAGATGCGGCCACGCCCTGCGAGCTATCTCGCAGCTATCCACCCATTGCACATAGGGAAACATTTCGAGTTGATACCGCCGGCAAGCCGCCAGCAAGGCTACTCGATCAAAGTACGTATGACTCACAAGAGTGCGGTTGCTCAACCATTCTCGCAAAACGGGATACGCAATCTTCCAGGTCGGCGCACCGGCAACATGCTCAGAGACGATTCCATGCAAGTTAGAGTTGAACGCCAAAAACGGCATCTCCGGATCAATTAGCCGTCCTTCGCAACGAACCATTTTGCCCTGTTGAAATACGGCTATGCCGATCTGGCAAATACTCGACCGCTCAGCACATGCTGTTTCAACATCAATGGCTACAAAATTCACTTTTAACCTCATTGCGCACTGCATTGATTTGCCACTTTGCGATGAAACATACCGCCGCCACTCTCAACGTGCAATATTGCCCTTCGGCCGGGAAGAGGCATTCAAGTTGAATCCGGAGATCCGCGGAGTATCGAGAATGACCTCGCCGGTAGGCAGGAGTAATTGTTGGGCGTAGGGCTTCCCATAAATAGTTATCTCCTCCTCTCCTTCGCATCCCTGGTCCAATGCGAGCCCGGCATTCTCACTCAAATTAAATTGACTCGCGCTCTTCCAGGACTGCGTCGATCCACAACTTCAGCGTGAGGTCTTCTCGCTTCGGAATCGCCATCTGCCAGCGCAGTTCCGTTTGGTAGCGGTCCTGGAGAGCATCAAGGTCGAACGGGACGGTCCGTGCGAGATATCTCACATCGTCACGGTCGCGTTGAATGTTCCGCTCCAATTTACTGAGGGCGAGGTCATAGGGATCAAACGCCATAAGGTGCAGATGCTCGAACGTTCCAGGGAACATCTCCGTAAGGCGATGTTCGTAATCCTCTGGCACATGAGCAACTCCCACGTGGTCGAGATAGATTCCGTACTTCTGGTGTAGAGCGCCGCCCATACCGCCGAGCCTTCGGAACTCGGTCGCCACCGCGATTGGGGCGATCTCAAGCACATCGATATCGGCGGTCGGCCGGTTCAATCCGTAGAGCATGGTCACCACAAACCCTCCCATACAGTCCAGACGGACAGGCATAGAGACAGCGTCGTCCAGTTCCTTCAGAAACGACAGCCATGGTTCGGGAATAGCTTCAGGCGGCGTAGGCAAGGTGGTCTGCTTTCAGATCAGTCAGAAGATTCCAGTGCGCGGCCTCTGGAGACCGGTTATCCCGCAGCCAATTACGCTCGACCACTGTCAAGGAATCATGGCATAGCGTGTCTTCCATCGCAAGCCGCGACCGTTCGAGAGCAACCTCATACCTTCTCCAGGCTTGAGTTCTTCCCTCCCCCGAACGCCTCCGCAAAACCTCGTTGGCTACCGCCACCACGTATCCCAACCGGTTTTGGCGATCATGCAGCTTTACGTTGCTCACCAGCCATTCCCAGTCCATCTCCGCATACGTCAACACCAACCAGGGAAGCGCTTCAGTGACCCGTGCGTCAAGATCGCGTTGATCCAGCGCCCGAAAGAGCAACTGAGCCGGATTCTGCTTCGGCCCCTTGCGCAGATAGGAGAACCCTGGATAGCCCAGAGCACCGAGATCGCGTTGGAAGCCGTCCCTGCTGAGGAAAGATGTTGGGGCGCTCGTCAAGGGCAGCGCCGTGGCCGGAAACTCCAGAACCGCGAACGCCTTGGTCTCCAGCTTTGCTGAGACGACACGGTGTCCGCGCTCAACCATCGAGAGGTAGGCCTGGGTGAGCCCAAGCCGCTGCGCGGCCTCGACTTGAGTCCACCCTGCATCCTCTCTAGCTCGGCGAAGATCCTGACCCGTCATGTTCTCCCGCTCGGCCATAGTATAACATTTTTTGTTATATAAATAATCCGACGGACAGTCATAGCGATAACGGCGCCGAACTTCGTCAGAAGCCTGCTTCCTCCGCTTCCCGTAACTTCCTTCAGATTACTGGCGACCGAAATTACCGACGATCACCTTGTTCTCCGTCACGACTAAATCCACGTAATCTGCCCACCACTGCAACATCTCCTTGCGATGCTCCGCGTACTCCGCACGGTTATAGATTCCAGCTATGCCACCCAATTCATGACTGAGAGCCTGCGCTGCGCGAAGGCCTCCTCGAATAGTCTTACTGATATAGGTGCGGCTCCGAGTTTCGGAATCACGGCCTACGTAGATGCGTACCAGCCAAGTGCTGGGTCCGCGCCTGATAATCTTGCCGGTCTTTCGGGCCATATAGTGCCTCCAAAAACAAGAAAGGCGGCACACGTGTCGCACATGTGGCCGCTTCGTTGGGTGGTTTTACCTGTGGCTTAGTGAAGGGCAGACTGACAGGGGTTCAGCCTACTTCTGACGGCGAAGTCTGAGGAACAACTCCGCGAGGTCGATGCCGAGCGCCGATGTCGCGTGTTCAAGCGTCAGCAGAGACGGAACGACGCGCCCAGACTCCAGTTTGGATATGTAGGAACGGCATGTCCCCATGAGAACTGCCAGCCGTTGTTGCGTGAATTTTCTTTCCTTTCGTAGACTCTTGATCGCCACTCCTACGCGTTGGGCAAGAGCCTCTGTGGACTGCTTG
>JAJXXG010000338.1 GCA_021781255.1 Acidobacteriota bacterium | reverse complement strand
CAGTGCGCGGCGCTGGCGCACACGGAAGGCTGGAGTCTTGCCGAACCTCATTTATCAAGGAATCAATATGGTCAACACAATACCTTTAGAATCATAAGTTTATTAGTTATCAACGACCTAGCCTCCGGGACCGGCCGGGGCGCCGGCGGCGCGGGAAAAATGCACGGCCTTGATTATTGATGCTTTTCCGGACGGCTCATTCCGCCAAACTCGCGCATGATGTTGAGTGCAAAGCTGACGCCTTCCTTGACGCCGTAGCGCTCCATCGTCTTGGGGAAGGTGATGCTGCTGTCTGGCGAGTAGGCGTTGCTGAGAGCCGTGGACATGCCGAAACCGAGGATGCTGGAGTAATTCGGCATTTCCCTGCCGGTGTTGCTGTATCCGACTGCTTCGCTGCGCAGCGCCCACCAGACTCTGGAGCCAAACGAGCCGTGTCCTTTGCGGAAATAGCGCGGGTCCTGATGAAACATCGCTGGCAACACAGCGTCAGTCAGCAGGAAAGTGGAGGCAAGATTCGCTTCGTTGTAGCCGAATCTCTGCGCAAACGGCCCGGCGCCCGATCCATACTGCGGGCCGTAGTTTGCAACCTGATCGAATCCGGCGAACATCGCGCCTTCAATCAGGAAGGATGGATCCACCGTCTTGCGATAGGCCATCTCAAACTTCTGCCTCGTCTTCAACGGCGCGACCGGAATATTGGGATCCTGCACGGTTTCATAACCGGGAAACAACAACAAAACGCGTCTGTGGGGCAAGGGTGCCTCAGGCAGAGTGGAATCAATGCGCGCTTGAGCCAGGGACATCTGGCCCGCCAGAGAGAAAAGAAAAAATGCAGACAGAAAAAGATTCGCAAGCTTTTGATTCACATAGCACCTTGGGTTGCAATCTCCGGCGAAGATAGAATCCGCCGGGGAACAGCCGCCAGTGGCGACCTGAGAGAGTCTGGAGCGAGGATCAGATTCCCGCCCCATCAACTGGGGAAGCCAGATTAAGTGTTTGACGCATCAGCAGGATAAAGGTGTGAGAGCCGGGGAAAATTGAATAGGAGCCATCGTCTGAGCCTTGCCTGGCGACGAAGTCAAATCAGGCAGAGTGGACTCTTGAGCCCCCAGCATTCATTCTCGCATGCGGTGACGGCAATCTCGCGCAATGGAATGGCGGTCAGTGCTGAGCGAGCAGTTGCTGAATTCTGCGCTCCGTTGCATCGAGGTCTGCGCCGCTGTCAATCCGCGCGGCCACTTTGCCGTCGCGGCCAATGAGAAACGTCACGGGAAGTCCCAGCACTCCGCCGTACAGCATGCCCAGCTTCTCATCGCCCATGACAACGGGAAAATCAAGCTTGAGTTTGCGCACCACGGGGCGGACGCCGGTAGAGTCGTCGTCCATCGATGCGGCAATGACCTGCAGGCCGGCGGGGCCGTACTGCTTTTGCCATGCTGAAAAGCGCGGCAGCTCCACCTGGCACGGCCCGCACCATGTGGCCCAGAAGTTGAGCAGAACAACCTTGCCCCGATAGGCATGGAGATCGATCCGCCTGCCGCTCAGGTCTGTGCGGACAAAGGCTGGAGCCGGCTTGTGCAGAAGATCAGTCTGCGCCGCCGCGAACCATGCGCCTGCGGCCAATACCCATGCCGCAAGCAGCCCGGCGCGCAGCCTGCGATGCGCTGCATAGGGCGCGTTGCGGGTTGGTCTACTGGCCGTGGTCAACACGGTAGCCTTTCGACACCCAGTCGGCTCCGAAGTTGCTGGCGAGGTAAAGCGCCTTCACGTTGGTGAATCCCAGAACGTGCAGCCGCTTGAAAGCGGGACCGATGTTCGGGCAGTGACTCCACGGGCAGCAGCCGCAATAAATCACAATCAGCCGGTTCTTGGGCGTCGAGGCAACCTTGCTTGTGAGCAACTGCAATCCATCGGGCTGAGAGCCGGGGCCTGCGTAAATTGAGCCCGGAATATGCGCCTCGGAAAACATGACGCGCGAACCCACCTGAAGCACGAGCGGCCTGCCTGCTTCAGCCGCCTGCAGCAGATGATTCAAGGCATCGGGCTGAATCTGCTGCGATTGAGGAATGGAAAGCGCGCTGGAGGAAGATGCCTCGCCGCTGGAAAACTGCGCACGGCACTGCGGAACGGCAAAAAGAACCATGAATAAAGCCAGCGCAGCAATCGGAACCACGCGCGCATTGCGTCCAGGTCGCATCAGATCGTCTCCCATTGATTCGTATGTCTTCCTTCTGCACGTATAGCAGGACCATGCGCCGCGATGCAAACTTGGCTTTGCTCCCAAATGGCGCAATCCCGTCCGCTGCACGCAGTGTTCAACGGGTGCGGTCCATGATTTTCGCGCAGCATGGACGTGCATACCATGGCCCTTTTGGAAGAGAATAGAGTTGGAAGGATGTATCGGGCAGAATCGAGGAGCGCTTGACGTCTACGCAGATTGATATTCGCAAGTGGACCGCTCAGGAATTTGAGAGTCTGGTCCTCAGGAGTAAACCCAGGGTTGCTGTCTTCGACTGCGATGGAACGCTGTGGGGTGGCGACGCGGGCTACGGCTTCATGGCCTGGTCGCTGGAGCAGGGCCTGGTGTCGCGGTCAGCGAGCGACTGGGTCGACACGAGCTACCGAGCCTATCTGGCTGGAAAGGTGAGCGAGGCCCAGATCTGCGGCGAGATGGTGCAGATCTACGCCGGACTGCGGGAGCAGGAACTGCGGGCCGCGGCCGCAAAATATGTGGATGAGTTCGTGCGAGGCCGGGTATTCGCCGAGATGGTCAGGCTGGTGGCCGAGTTGCGCAAAGCGGGCGTGGAAATCTGGGCTGTGAGCTCAACCAACAAATGGGTCGTCGCTGAAGGTGTACGTGACTTCGGCATCGCCGAGGAGCGCATTCTGGCTGCCGAGGTGGCAGTGGCAGACGGCATCATTACAAGCGAACTTGTCGACGTGCCAACCGACGAAGGGAAGGCCGCCGCCCTGGCGCGCGTGGGACTCACCCGTCCCGATGCGGTCTTTGGCAATTCCATCCACGACCTCGCCATGTTGAAGATTGCTGCAAACGCCTTCCCGGTCAACCCGTCCCCTGCCCTGCTTGAAGCGGCAGCAAAGAATGGCTGGGGATACTTTCGGCCTGCGGCAGCCGAGGACACCGAGGCCGCAGTGGGCGGCGAATAGGTCCGCTGTGCCGAGGTGCGGTTGAGAAAACGCAGCGGCCAGTTTTTCACCGCGCCAAAGCAGGCAAGAGGCGGTTCAATTTGCACCCCCTTCAGGGCGATTACACTGGAGATGTGGAAGAAAGCCAATCCATGCCCAATCCTCGACCTGGCGGCCCCGCACTGCGCTTTGTGGCGGCTGCGCTGATGGTTCGCGGCGGCGAGATTCTGATTTGCCAGCGCCGTCCGGATCAGCCGATGGCGCTGCAGTGGGAGTTCCCCGGCGGAAAGATCGAGCCCGGTGAGACTCCCGAGCAAGCTTTAGTCCGGGAGCTGAACGAGGAACTGGGCATTCATGCCGTGATTGGTCCGCGTGTTATCCGCATCCGGCACAACTACCGCCACGGCGGCGCCGTAGACCTGCAATTTTTCGCGGTGCCTGAGTTTACCGGCGAGCTGCAGAACCGCATCTTCCACCAGTACCGCTGGGTCAAGCTGCGCGATTTGCCAAGCTATGATTTTCTGGCAGCCGACCGCGGGCTCATTCGTGACCTGGCGGCGGGAAAGTTGCTGTAGGCGCGGGCGCATGTAAAGCGTCCTTCGGCTTTCATGCCTCAATGCCCTG
>JAJXXG010001259.1 GCA_021781255.1 Acidobacteriota bacterium | reverse complement strand
GGCTCCCGCCCGTCGCGGCGTCGGCTCGGTCAGTTGCTCCAGCGTATGCTGCGGCGTGGCCCGTTCCGCCTTCGTCAGTGCCAGGTGCACCGGCCTTGCCAGGCCCAGCCGGTGCACCTGGAACCGGTTCACTTCGAGCTGCGGCATTCCGGAAAATGAGCGCATCTGCGCCGCGTAGCGCTCGACGCATGCCACCGCCGCTCGCTGCGCCGCGCTGTCTTTGTGTCCTGCCGCCCGTCCCGCCAGCGCCAGCGAAGCCGCCATGCGTTTCAGGTCCCACTCGAACGGCCCCCGAATCGTCTCATCGAAGTCGTTGATGTCGAAGACCAGTCGTCCGTCCGGAGCCGCAAAGGCACCCAGATTGCGCACATGTGCGTCGCCGCACAGTTGGCACACAATCCCCGTGTTCGGCATCTGCGCCAGGTCCGCTGCCATCACCGGTGCCGCCCCGCGAAAGTACGCAAAGGACGACTCCGCCATCAGCCGGTACTTCATTGCAATCAGCGCCGGCACGCGTCCGCGCATCGATCGCTCCACCAGCGCCAACGCGCTGATCTGCCGCGCTTTCAGCTCGCACGTCGCGTGTTCGTGGCGCTTCACCTGCTTGCGCCGCGCCTGCCCTAGTGCGCGGCGTTCTTCCGGGGTTGTCCAGTGCATATCCCCGCACCATACACCGCCGGCCTCAGGCACGCAATCAAATTGCAGCGTTGATTTAAACTCATTGCAAAGCTCTTGCGCTTGCCTTTGCGGGCAGTCCGCTCCTGCATCCATCGCTCGCCCGAATCCCCCTTGAGGAGGAACTCTTTTTGGCGCGAACCGCGGCCTTCTTACCCTTTACCCTTGTTCTTTTGGTTCTCGCCTTCTGTCCGCTTGCCGCCACCGGGCAGCAGCCGCTCACCGTTGAAGCCATCTTCGCCCACGGTCCGCTCGTTCCCACGCCCTCCGATCAACTCAGCTGGTCCCCCGACGGAAGACATCTCACCTATTTCGACGGCGGCCAGTTGATGGATGTTGATCCCGGCACTGGCAACGCCCAGGTCCTGGTAAGCGCCGCCAGGATGAACTCCTTCCAAAGCACCGATGGCTCGGAGCAGGATCGCGATCATCGTGAACGTTACAGCATGGCCGGGTATCTGTGGGCGCCCGACTCTCAGCACATCCTCTTCGACGCCTCTGGCCGCCTCTGGCTCTATGACGTGCGCAGCGGCGCCGGCCGGCAGATTGTCGATACCGGCTCCGCGTCCGGCGACGACCCCAAGTTCTCGCCCGACGGCTCTTCCATCTCCTTTATCCGCAACCACGGCATCGCCGTTATTCGTCTTCGTGACCCTGGCTCGCCCGTTCTCGCGCTTGCCCCCGCGTCCAGTCCACCGGCCGGCGCTCCGGATGCTGTCCTCAACGGCGCCGTCGACTGGGTCTACGAAGAAGAGCTCGAAGTCCGGAGTAACTACTTCTGGTCCCCCGACTCCAGGAACATTCTCTTCCTGCAGTCAAACGAGTCCGCCGTGCCGCAGTATCCCCTCACTGACTGGATTCCTGATCATGCCCAGGTCGAGTGGCAGCGCTATCCCCAGCCCGGCGACGCAAACCCCGCGGTGCGCGTCGGCGTGGTCGGCGCCACAGGGGGCCCAACCACCTGGATCGACATTCCCCTCGGTGCAGGCGACTACATCCCCCGCTTTGGCTGGGTCAATCGCAGCACCGTCTGGATTGAGGCTGTCAGCCGCGACCACAGGCATCGCGCCATCTTCTTCGCCGGCGCCGACGGCGGCCATGCGCGCAAAATACTGGAAATCGATGACCGGAAGTTCGTCGATGACGACTACGACGTATCGGTCGGCGGTGGCGCCATCGTCCTCACCAGTTGGAACGACGGCAATGCCCACATCTACCTCTACAGCTACAGCCAGGCCAGGCCTCTCGCCGGCGAAGCCCGGCTCGACCGGCAGCTTACGTCCGGCAACTTCGATGTAAGCGCCGTCTACACCGTCGATCCCGATCGCCGGCTCGTCACCTACGCCTCCAATGAGGGCAATCCGCTTGAGCAGCAGGTGTGGCAGGTGAACTTTAAAGCGGAACGCCGGCAGCTCAGCGCCGGCGCGGGCTCGCACGACGCATCCTTTTCCCCCGGCGGCAACACCTTCGTCGATACCTACTCTACGCGCGCAACGACGCCGCTGGTTCGCCTTTGCCCTCTTCAGTCAGGACCGCCCTCCGACACAGGCTGCCGCGTCTTCTGGCAGACCCGCGTGCTTGACCGCTACCGCCTGCAGGCGCCGCGGCAGCTTGAGGTCAAGGCGCACGATGGAACCACGCTTTACGCCACGCTGCTGCTGCCCGCCGGGGCAACCGATCCCGCTTCCGTTCCCCTCATCCTCAATCCCTACGGAGGACCCCATGCCCAGGAGGTCGTGAACCGCTGGGACGGAGACCTGCTCTTCGACAACGTCCTTGCGGAGCACGGCTTTGCCGTTCTCCGCGCCGACAATCGCGGCATGGGCGGCCGCGGGCGCGCCTTCGCTCAGGCCGCCTATCGTAACTTCGGTCCCGTCCAGCTTGAAGATCAGCTCACCGTTCTCGATGCCGCACTCGCCCGCTATCCGCAGCTCGATTCCCGCCGCGTCGGCTGGTGGGGCTGGAGCTGGGGCGGTAGCTTCACTCTCTATGCGCTCACGCACTCCAACCGCTTCCGCGCCGGCGTGGCCGTGGCGCCCGTCACCGATTGGCGCGACTACGATTCCATCTATACCGAGCGCTATCTCGGCCTGCCCTCTCAGAATGCAGATTCCTATCGCAGCTTTTCCGTCGTCAACTCGGCCGCGCAGTTACACGGTCGCCTGCTCATCGCGCACGGTACCGGCGACGACAACGTGCACATCGAAAACACCGTTCAGTTTGTGCAGAAGCTGCTTGAGGCGGGAATCCCCTACGATCTCCAGATCTACCCCCGCAAGACCCACTCCATCGAGGGCCCCGACGTCCGCACCAGCCTCTACAACCGCATCCTGGCGCAGTTTGAGATGTACCTGCTGAAGCCGCTGCCGGCTGATTCGGGCGGCAATTAGTCGTCCTTAGGTGTCGTGCCGGTGGAACAATTCATCCTTCTCGCGGCAGCCGCAGCGGGTGCAGCCCAGACAGCACACCAGCAGCACCGCTACGCCCACCGTCACCAGCACGGCAAGAACGCTTTCGTTCTCCGTGAGCCAATGCGTGATTTCCTGCATCATCGGTCACCGTTCCCGGAACGATCGGGTCCTTTGCGGAATATTAGGCTCTTCAACAAACAAACGCTTTTGTTCGATTAGACGAATTGAACTCGCCTAAGGTTAACCCCCGCTGCCTTTCTGGCACAACAGTTGCCTTGACATTTGTGAGCAGAGCCTACTTCTTTATTGCAAAATGGGGAATAAAAAGCGAAAATGGGAACCAATGGCCTCCGCGCACATCCCGGCCCTCTCTCCTATTCCCGATGAGTGGCCCGAGGAACTGCTCAACCTCGCGTGCGAGCCGCGGCCCGCTTCGCCCGGCCCAGATGCCGGCCCTCCCGCGCAAACATCCTCCGTCTCCCCGCTCAACTGGCTCTTCGTCGATCTCAACTCCTATTTCGCCTCCTGCGAGCAGCAGGCCCGGCCGGAGCTGCGCGGACGCCCGGTCGGCGTCGTCCCCATGATGGCCGATACCACCTGTTGCATCGCCGCCAGCTATGAGGCCAAGGCCTTCGGTGTGCGCACCGGCACCATCGTCGCCGACGCCAAACGCATGTGCCCGGAGATC
>JAJXXG010001317.1 GCA_021781255.1 Acidobacteriota bacterium | reverse complement strand
TCTCTCAACTCCGCCAGTGGCTCGTAACTCAGATCGATCGTCACTGGAACTGCATCGTTGGCGAGAGCTTCGCGAATAGGTGCGGTCGAATGGACTTTCAATCTTGCCGCAAACCCGACGGCCGAGGCGCGCACCAATGCTGCGGCTGCCATGAGCCGCTGCACAAATATCCGCATCGCATCGAGGCCGCTCTTGGAAATGGATAATGAACCTGGAAGTCCCTGTAGAAGCTGTTCTTCGCGGACGCGGCGAAGTCTGCGCAAAACCTGCGTACACTCTGCACACTTGATAACGTGGAGGTATTTCGGATCGGTGAGATCAAGTTTCTCTGGCGTTTCCACAAAGCTCTTGAGAATATCGTAATCCAGGCATCCGATGCGCCGAGGATTCGGATAGTGCTTCAGCACGTACTCCTCTAATTTCTCGAACAGGCGCGTATCGTTTTCATCGTCGCGCGTAAAAGTTTGAAGTCGATTCACTTATACCTTCCCGGCCGCTCAGCCACAACGGCTGATCCTCATGGCCCTCTCTACTAAAGTCTCATTCTCTCGCGAATCTGCTTCAACCGGCGCTCACAAAGCTTACGCGCGGCCTCCGTCGATTTCGACATGATCGCCGCAACCTCGCTCCATTGCCCGCGAGACCCATAGCGCAACAGCATTGCGCGCCGGAGATCGGCAGGAGTATCGCCGAGGATGGCTTCGAGATCAAGTTCTGCTTCGATGGCCCCGAATGAGGCATCGATGGATGACGACAGATACTCGACATCAGTAGGGCTTCCACGGAAGGTGAGTTTCGCGTCGGCACGCTGCCGCCGCCTCACTTCATTCCGATAGAAGCGCGCGAGAATCGCACGAGTCTCTTCAATGTCGATCGGAGACAGGTCGGCCAGGTATTCCGCGGTCTGCTGAATTGCAAGCTCCATGATTTCAGAAGCCAGATGTTCCTCGCCCAGGTGGGTTGCAGCCATTTCACGCGCCTTTTCAAGTTCCAGTCCGACAGCGGCGCGCACGACTGGTGCAATCCAACGTCCCTTGGGCGTGAACCCTATGACCCAGCAGAGGTCCGAAGGGGAAGGGGATGCCATATGTCCACTCACATCAGCGTCGTCATGCCGGCCACCAGCGTTCGCGGCTGCCTGCATCTATGAGCACATTACCTCAAAGCGTCGCACATTTCCACATATTTTACCCGGATATCCTCCTTGACATGTCCGCTTTCTTTATTTTCAGCGGCTCTATAGGTGAAGGGCTATGTTCCCGTCCCGGTAGCAATTCCCGCGCGAGGCATGTATGACAAATTCTCCCCATTCTTGCGAGCGCTCCCTGCGCTGGAGCGCGGATTCCCTGGCCCTTGCCGCTCAGGCCAAAGTTCTTTCTGGTAACAAACTCGAGCAGTTGGTGGTGCGTCTCCAGCGCCGCACAGGACGAACGAGCGAAGCATGCTGGCGCTTCGTGATCCAGTATGGGCTCAAAGGAAAAACAGATCACCGCCGCTGGACTGACGAGGAAATCGAGTTCGTGCGTGAAGAACTCGTAAGGCGGTCCGTCGAGGAAATTGCGAAGAAGCTGAATCGCACGCCCAAGTCGATCCGATGCATGCTGCGGAGAAATTGCCTCCGTGTGCGGGAGATTCGCTGCGACCTCTTCTCCCTGGAAAGTCTTGCAAAAGCGCTGCGTATCGGAAAGGCCGAGATTCGTTTCTGGATTGAGCAGGGATGGTTAGAAGCTTCCGTCTCGACCCACGGCAGAAGGCATTCCTACTGCGTCACGCCCGAAGCGCTTGCGCACGCTTATAAGCATCATCTGGCTGATCTCCTGAAGCGCGGCATTCCGAATCAATCTCTATTCGAGGCCTATGTCCAGTTCGTGCATTCGCCAAAACATACGGTCGGTGAACAGCTTCTCGATGTCCGCCGGGACAAACGGGAACGAGCGGCCTATGCAGCCATACATGAGAACGGAGCACCGAAAGAGGCTCGTGAGGAGGGCGATGACAATGATGAATCCGAGGATGAATATCGCATCGGCTCGGGCCCCAATATGGAGTTTCAAGAGGCAGGGACCGCCTTTTCGGAATGATCGCGGTGAGCGCTGCCGCACGAGCCAGCGCTCGTCACGGGTGTTCATCGCCGGAGTGACAGCTATGGCCATCTGCGGCATCTTGGCGCTGGTCGTACTCACGCTGCCCGGATGTGTCGCCCGTCGATGGATGGAACGCGATCGACCGGGAGCCTTGGACTCGCCGGTCTGGCATGAGCCGCTCGATAGATGGAGTCTTTAAATGAACGAAGAGTTGCACCGGATCGGCGTGTCTTGGGCAACTTCGAACGTGGTTTGGGAAACTTCGCCAATGCCGCTATCGCAACCGGGGCATTGCGGCAAATTGTTCGCAGTTCGATGAATGATCCGGTCGACCGCTTGAAGGAAAGCATCACTCGTGGACACAGGGCCTCACTGACTGCGCTGGAGACGAATTCAAATCAAGTCATGTGTACCTCATGGCTGGCGTCTACCTCCTTGGCCGTAGCCCTTGCGGAGACTCCGCTGAGTCGTAAGTAACGGTACTTTAACATGCGTTCTTGCGCCGAATTGCACTTCCAGTGAATCATGGAAGCATCTGCAGATCCGGCAGGAGGTTTGGGGATGAAACAGATTGGCTTCAGGCTTCGCGCAGTGAGATTGAAGTGGGGGCTCACCCTGCGTGAAGTGGAGGAGCGAAGCACAGTCATCGCGCAGGAATGGGGCAATCCATCCTATCGCATCTCCGCAAGCTGGCTGAACCGCGTCGAGCGGGAAGGCCGGGGCCTCTCTGCCGTGAAGCTGATCGTGCTTGGGGTCGTCTATAGCATTCCGCACGAACAACTGCTTGCCTATTGCCCGGCGGCAACTAAAGATTCATCGAGTCGCAACTGTCCTTCGGGTCCCAATACAACGCTTCTCTTGACGAATGGACCGCTCGATGAGCACGCGCGGTTGTGGCTTCCCGACAGCATTGCAGCGGAGCCCATCCCGGATGACACGACACTTCTTCCGCCAGAGGATCATCTGCCGAGTCATTACCGCCGCGGCATCATCGGACGCCGGGACAAAACGCTCGATCCAATGATTCGATCCGGGTCCATCGTTCTCATCAATATTCAGCGCCGCGCCATTGCCCACCGTAGAGAATGGACAAACGAATTCGATCGCCCGATCTACTTCCTTTTCACCCATGCCGGCTATATGTGCGGCTGGTGCGAGCTTGACAAGAACGCAGAATGGCTGACTTTGGTTCCACATTCCCTGTCCTATGCCACTGCCCAGCGTTTGAGATACAGGAAAGATGTGGAAGTGATTGGCCGCGTCGCTGTCGTTCTTCTGCGCCTGGAAGAACCACGTTCTGCGGCCTGATTGACAGTTGGGTCCGTGCCCGACGATGCGAATGTGGCTCAACTTTTTGCGCCGACTTGCTGCACCAATCGGACTCCTTCTCCTCAGAGGGCCTTCTCCAAATCGGCTAGCATGGCAAGATTTCCTTGGTCGTAAAGAGCAAGAACCCTCCGCGTCATCAGATAGTACGTTGCGACCGCGCGCTGAGCATACATAGGAAAGGCGCCCTCCAGCTTCCCGGTCTTCTGAGCGCCTCGCAGCCTTTCCACGTGCCACTCGATCTCCCTGGCGCTCAGTCGCAGCTGTTCCGCAACGGCCAGCGCCTCCGGATACCACTGCTGAACGTAAAACGCGAGATCGATCAACACAGCGCAATTTGCCTCCAGCACTTCGAGACCTTCGAGACCG
>JAJXXG010000162.1 GCA_021781255.1 Acidobacteriota bacterium | reverse complement strand
ATGGAAGAACGCGATGGAGGAGTCTACGTGGAGTGCGAGGCCGTTACGCTCAGTCGATCGGTGCCGCTTGGATTGGGAACGCTGATCGATCCTATCCTGCAATCGTTCGCGGAGGAGTCCTTGCAGAAGACTCTGGAAGCGAAACGGAAGGCAGTCGAGGCCGGCAGATCTGCCCGGTGAGGGCTCTCTTGCCTTCGCCTCACCGGTCACCTATGCTGGGGAGTTTGCTTCGTCAGTAAGGGAGTGAGATGAACCAGGCCGGTGAGCCTCTGATAGCGGATGTATTTGAGGGCCGGCATCCGTCCGAGGCGGAGCAGGCATGGGCGCAGACCCAGCTTGCCTCCGCGCTCAAGGCGGCCCCCGAGCGTCCCATCGGCGCTCCCACCGGCATCAACCGTGACCCTCACGGAAGAGCCGTATTCACCAGCACATCCGGAGTCCCGGTACGCCGGCTCTACACGCAAGCCGACTTGCCGGAGGAATGGGCCGCGTCTGAGTCGAGCCATCTCGGATTACCCGGAGAGCCTCCCTACACGCGGGGGATTCATTCGGCCGGGTATCGCGGCAAACTTTGGACCATGCGTCAGTTCTCCGGCTTCGCGACGCCCGAGGAGACCAACGAACGCTACAAGTATCTGCTCAAGAATGGCGGCGACGGCCTGTCGGTGGCCTTCGATCTGCCGACTCTGATGGGCTACGACTCCGACGATGCGGAGAGCGAGGGCGAGGTGGGAAAATGCGGAGTCGCCATCGACTCGCTCGAAGACATGGAGACGCTCTTCCGTGGCATCGATCTCGAAAAAACCACGGTCTCGATGACCATCAATTCCCCGGCGAGCATACTGTGGGCGATGTATCTGGCCACAGTTGAGAAGCAGGGCGGCGACTGGATGAAGATTTCGGGCACGCTGCAGAACGATATCCTCAAGGAATACATCGCGCAAAAGGAATACATCTTTCCCCCTGCTCCGTCGATGCGCCTGGTGGTCGACACCTTCGAATTTGGCTTGCGCTCGACGCCGCGCTTCAATCCCATTTCGATCAGCGGCTATCACATTCGCGAGGCTGGTTCGACGGCGCTGCAGGAGCTCGCCTTCACTCTCTACGATGGCGTGGAATACGTGGAGTGGGCGCTACGCCGCGGGCTCGCGATCGATGACTTCGCACCGCGCTTGAGCTTTTTTTTCAACTCTCACAATGATTTTTTTGAAGAGATAGCGAAATTCCGCGCCGCCCGCAAAGTCTGGTACCGCCTGATGACAGAGCGCTTTGGCGCGCGCAATCCGCGCTCGCAATGGATGCGGTTCCATACCCAAACGGCGGGAGTCTCCCTGACCGCGCAGCAGCCCAAAAATAACATCGCGCGGGTTGCGATTCAGGCTCTTGCCGCGGTGCTTGGGGGTACGCAGAGCCTGCATACCGACGGATTTGACGAAGCGCTCGCCTTGCCCACCGAGGATGCCGCGCGCATTGCCCTGCGCACCCAGCAGATTCTCGCTTATGAATCGGGTGTGGCGAATACCGCCGATCCTTTAGGCGGTTCGTACTTTCTGGAACGGCTCACGCTCGACATGGAGAAGGGCGCCTTCGACTACTTCAAGAAACTGGATGCCATGGGAGGCATGGTTCGCGCCATTGAGCGGGGTTTTCCGCAAAAAGAGATTGCCGAAGCCAGCTATGCCTACCAACGCGCGGTCGAGAACAAAGAGAAGATCATCGCCGGGGTCAATGAATATAACGTCGAGGAGCAACTGCCGCAGACTCTCTATATCGGCGAGTCGGTGCGCGCGTCGCAGACGGCGAAGCTTGCCCGGCTGCGCGCGGAGCGCTCCAATGAAGCCGTATCACGATCGCTCGATGCGCTCTGCCGCATCGTCCAACAGGATCCGCAGCCCGGGGAGGGCCGGATTTCAAACGCGAATACCATGCCCTATTTCCTGGACTGCGTCCGCGCCTATGCCACAGTCGGCGAGATTTGCGGCGCACTCCGCAAGGTGCTGGGTGTCTATGAGGAAGGAAACTTCGCTTAGAGCATTTTCGGCTAAGTCTGGACCGGACCACAGAGGCTGACGTGACGGTTCTGTGAAGAAGCGGCCAATCATAACGACTCACGCCCGGCCGCTGAAGTGCTGAGAATGTTCTCATCAGGACCAAAGGAGTGTTGCAATGGCTGAGCAGAAATTGACGCGGCGCGGGTTTCTCGGTTCTTCCGGGGCAGCCATGCTGGGAGGACTTGCCTCACAGGTTACTAGCCAGACCGGAGTTGGCGAAACCGTAGCGGCGCAAAGATCTCACGAAGCGGAACCAAACCAAA
This sequence comes from Acidobacteriota bacterium, assembly GCA_021781255.1. Next base: position 1,468 of record JAJXXG010000162.1, on the reverse strand, counting down.
CCCGCAGGCAGCCCAACCTGATTCTTTTTATGCCCGATGAGTTGCGGGCCGATGCCTTGGCCTGCTACGGCAATCCGCTGACGCACACGCCAAATTTCGACAAACTGGCTCAAGGAGGAACGCGATTCGCAAACTGCCACGTGCAATTTCCTGTCTGTGGCGCCTCTCGTTGTAGCCTGTTGACCGGCTGGCCAACGAGCGTGCGCGGCCATCGCAGCTTGTTTTATTTTCTGCGCCCGGACGAGCCCAACATGTTCCGGTATCTCCGCCAGGCCGGCTACGACGTCTTTTGGTATGGCAAGAATGATGCTTTGGCGGCGGAGTCCTTCTATGAGAGCGTGACTCTGTGGAACTACCCAGAGCCTGCACCGGCCCGGGGCGCAGCAGCTCACAAGTTACGACCCTTCACGGACAAGATTGTTGGCCCGGATACGTTCATCGGCCAGCCGATGGGAGACCGAACCGAAACATCGGAGTACGGTCTCATCCAATCCGCGATTCACATTCTTGAACGGAAGGAGACGGACCGGCCTTTCTGCATCTTTCTTCCTTTGTCCTCACCGCACCCACCCTATGGCTCGCCCGATGGATTCAACACGATGTACAGTCCTGCGGACATCCATGATTTGCGGCCGCGCGATCTTCCCCGCAAGCCCAGCCATATCGCAGGCATTCGCAAGGCCTATGGACTGGATGGCCTGCCGGAGGACACCTTCCGCAAGGTGCGCGCGCTGTATTACGGAATGGTCAGCTACAGCGATTGGCTCCTGGGTGAATTGCTCGAAGCGATCGAGCGGACAAATCACGATCGGGATACCGCTGTCTTTCTCTTATCGGACCATGGCGACTATGCGGGCGATTATGGTCTCGTAGAGAAATGGCCGAGCGGTCTTGAAGACGTTCTTACCCATGTTCCTCTTATCGCTCGTGTTCCCGGCGGGACACAAGGACATGGCGCGGAGAACTTCGTCGAATTGTTCGACGTGATGGCCACCTGCCTTGATCTCGCCGGCGCCCAGGCAAGCCATACCCACTTTGCCCGCAGCCTGATGCCGCAAATTCATGGCGGAACCGGCGATCCCAAACGAGCAGCCTTCTCCGAAGGTGGGTATAACCAGTACGAGCCTCAGTGTTTTGAGGACAACGCCTCCCCCGGTTCGCTCTACTATCCAAAAGAGAACCTGGAAGTCGAGCACCCGGAAACCATCACTCGGGCCGCAATGGTTCGCACGCATGACTACAAGCTGGTCAGCCGCCCGCAGGGACAAAGCGAACTTTACGTCTACAAGGACGACCCCCAGGAACTCCACAACCGCTTTGGAGATCGAGAGGTTGCCGAAGTCCAATGCGCACTCCAACAACAACTCTTGCACTGGTACGTGAATACGACAGGAATCGCTCCCTTCGATAAGGACCAGCGAGGCTTCCCGCCCTATTACCCAACAGCCACCTTGCCGCTTTCCATCGA
>JAJXXG010001028.1 GCA_021781255.1 Acidobacteriota bacterium | reverse complement strand
CGGATGCCAGACACCGGGGCTGGAGGCCCTGGAGAAAGCTGGACGCCCTTGGCGTGTCGCAATGACGAGCCCCAGCCTAACGGGCTTATGGGCCGCTGTCAGTGCGGGGCTGGGACTTACAACCCGGACCGAACTGGGCCTGCCGGCTGGCGTGCAAACGATCGATCTCGGCCTTCCGCCGCTGGGGAATATCCCCATCACGCTTCATCGGAGACGTGGCCTGCGCGCTCCGAACGCGGTACGGTTTGCAGCAATCACCGAAGAGATCGTCGCCTCCTATCTGCGCTCCAGCCTGGGCCAGAACGATCCCCAACCATACGTCCCAGTAAAAGCAGCTGCTCTCGCCTGACCGGCGACGTACCCGCCTTCGCCGCTTCATCCGCGATCCTGCGCTCCCACGCAAAGCTGTGACGCAGCAGACATTGCACAAGAGAAGCTGCGGACCGCAGCCAGCATTCGTCAGGAATGCTCAAGAGCCAATTCAACATTTGGAACTTTTTTGCGTCTCCGATGGATCCTATTCTGAGGAGTGCCTGCTCTCAATAGAGGAGGCGATGCATAAGGAGATGAAATGGCATCCTCGATTTCTCAAGCAACTTCGCATGTGACCTACTACCGGACGGCGACGGTCAATGGGCGCAAGGTTTTCTATCGCGAGGCTGGCAGCCCCAGTTACCCCACCCTCGTTCTGTTGCATGGGCTTCCCACAAGCAGCCAGATGTTTCGCGATCTGATTCCCGCTCTGGCCGATCGGTTCCACCTGATCGCGCCGGATTACATCGGTTTTGGACATTCTGATGCCCCCTCGCGCGAGGACTTCAAGTACACCTTCGACAATCTCGCAATCCATGTTCGCGGGCTGCTCGATCAACTGGGTGTTAGCTCGTACATCCTCTACATGCAGGATTACGGCGGCCCGGTTGGCTTCCGCCTTTTTACCGAGAAACCGGAGCAGGTGAAGGGTTTCATCATTCAAAATGCGAATGCCTACATGGAAGGCGTCGGTGATGCGCCCAAAAAGGCGCTGCTTCCGCTATGGGAAACCCGCACGCCTGAAACCGAAAAGCCGGCCCGCGCGTTCGTCAGCCTGGAAAATACGAAGTTCCATTGGCTCGTCGGTGCAAAAGACCCTGCCGCTATCAACCCGGACAACTGGGTGCTGGACCAGGCCCTGCTCGACCGCCCAGGGGTGCAGGACTGTCAGGTTGACCTGCTCGAGAACTACAAGTTCAACGTTGCGCATTATCCCGATTGGCAGGCCGCTTTCCGCACGCACAAGCCTCGAACATTGATCGTCTGGGGCAAGAAAGATCCCTTCTTCACGCCAGCCGGCGCGGAGGCCTATCTGCGCGATCTGCCGGATGCCAGGCTCGTGTGGCTGGATTCGGGTCACTTCGTGCTGGATGAAAACGTCCACACCGTCGCGGGCGAAATCAGAGCTTTTTTCGGCCAATGAACACGTCCCTTCTGCCCGCAGCATCGCGTGATGAGTCAGCGCCGCGAGCCGATACATCGGCCAGGTCGCAGTCTCGCTGAGCTGTTCGATTATGAAAGGAATCCATGCAACGCTTCACCAACAAACGCGTCCTTGTCACAGGCTCTGGCAGAGGTATCGGTGCGGCGATCGCACACCGCTTTGCTCTCGAAGGTGCCCGCGTGTATCTCACCGCCCGGAGCCAGGAGGAGCTTTCCGCAACGCGTGATGCGCTGCGGGCCTTACCGGCAGAGGTTGAATTTGCCCCTCTCGACCTGATGCAGCCCGACTCCGCTGCGCAGCTTGCTGCCTCTGTCGAGCAACTGTGGGGCGGTCTGGACGTTCTCGTCGCCAATGCCGGGGCTGCCCCTCCAGGCGGTTTTCTTGAGCTGAAGGACGAGGACTGGACCGCAGGGTTCGGGCTGAAACTTTTCGCAAATCTGCGAGTCATCCGAAGCACCTGGCCGATGTTGAAGGCTGCGAAGGGCCATCTGATCCTGATCGGCGGCGGCACAGCGCGAACGCCGGAGCGCAATCTCTCCCTGATTGCAGCGATCAACGGCGCGATCGCCGCGCTCTCCAAGTCAGTGGCCGAACAGGGTCTGGAAGACGGTGTCCATGTCAATTTGGTCCAGCCGGGTACGATCCAGACTTCGCGCCGCAGGAAGATGATGGAGAAGCTTGCCGCTCAGCAAGGCGTTGACTACCCTCAGTACCTTCTCGACTCCGCCCGGCGCTTGAAGATCTCCCGCCTCGGCGAACCAGCCGACGTTGCCGAAGCTGTCGCGTTTCTGGCAACAGAAGAAGCGCGATGGATTCATGGAGCCATCCTCGATGTCGACGGTGGACAGAATAAGAGCGTCTGACGAAGAACGGCGGTTGCGTCCGGTGCTGGAGCCCGGCACCAGCGAGTCGGCGTCAAATATCATCTGGATTGGGGGTATTTGCATGGAAACTCATAACCGCCTCTTTGGCCGCCCGATACATGGACCCGTCGGACGATGAGCCGGCCGCAGGAAGAATTTACTCCAGCCGATCAGCCCGCGGTCCCGGACTCCGTCTCTGCGTCAAACCAGGAGATCGCATTCCGTCCGGAGATGGCGTTCCCTTGCCTGAGTCCCGAAATCCTTAAAAGACTTGAGGCCTACGGGCAGGAAGAGAATGTGCCGGAGAATACCTGCCTGTACACCTATGGTGAGCGGGACGCGGATATGTTTGTCGTCCTCAGCGGCGAACTTGAGAGCCGGCTTCCTGTTAAAGGAGGCGGCTTCAAGGTCTTCCGCTCCCTGCGCATGGGCGACTTTAGTGGTGAGCTGAACATGCTGACCACACAAAGAACCGTTGCGGAAGCGCGAACCGCCCTGCCGAGCCGGCTGTTGCGAATTTCCCGGTCCAACCTGCGCACGTTGATGCGGGCGGAAGGTGATATTGCCAATATCATCGTCTCGGCGTGTATCTGGCGACGCATCGGCATGAACGGCGATCCCTCCACGGGGATCATATTGCGCGGATGCGAAGGCGATCCGGCAATGCTGAGCCTTCGCCGCTTTCTGGTCCGCAATTACTATCCCCACCGCATCGAAGAGTTGCCGGCGGACCAGACATCGGGTCCGATGCAGGCCACGGCGAAGCTGCCCGAGATCGAGCTGCTGGATGGTCGTGTTCTGACGCAACCTGCCGTCTGCGATCTCGCGGACGAACTGGGCATCACCGAATCGCCCGAACCCCATACAGTCTATGACGTGGCAGTTGTCGGTGCCGGTCCGGCAGGGCTCGCCGCAGCCGTTTATGCTGCTTCCGAAGGTCTGTCTACGATCGTTGTCGAAGGGAATGCTCCTGGGGGGCAGGCCGGGACCAGCTCAAAGATCGAGAACTATCTTGGATTTCCCACCGGCGTTTCGGGAGCTCGACTAGCAAGCCGCGGCCACTTGCAGGCACTCAAGTTTGGGGTCCGCTTCATCATCTCCCGGAATGTCGTAAGCACCGCACAGGAGGATGGCCTGCACCGGTTGATCCTTGCAGGCGGCGGCACAGTGTGCGCGCGGTCGATCATCATCGCGAGTGGTGCTCGATACCGGCAGCTCAACGTAAAGAACCAGGAACATTTTGAAAATCTTGGGCTTTACTATGCCGCGACTGCGATGGAGTCCCACTTATGCCAGCAACGCGATGTCATCGTTGTCGGCGGGGGGAATTCCGCCGGGCAGGCTGCGATCTTCCTGTCGGGCGTTGCGCGACACGTCCACCACATTATTCGTGGGGCGTCTCTGGAAAGCAGCATGTCGCAATATCTCGTATCGCGAATCGAAC
>JAJXXG010000542.1 GCA_021781255.1 Acidobacteriota bacterium | reverse complement strand
GGATGCCGGAAACGCAGATCAGACCGCCCGCGGTCATGGCGGAAGGGAGCCAGCTGCGGCCACTGCGCCACTGCAGGATGGTTGCGACGACGGCGATGCCGGCCCCCACTGGGCAGATCACGTTGCACAGCCAGTTGACGGCATTGAGGAATGCGCCTTCCGGCTGCGCCGCGGTCTGGCCCTGCACGGCCTGGCCCGTCGCCGGCGTAGTGCCGAGGTTTTGAGCCATGCTGGCGCAGGGCGCCAGAACGGCCGCTCCGATACAGGAAGCGAGCAGGAACGCCAGCACCTGCTTGCGTCCGGCGCGCACTGTTCGCATGAACGACTGGATCATTGGACTTGCCTCCTTGACGGGAATCCGTCGATGGAGAAAGTCACACGATCCGCCATTTCGGGCAAACGGCCAGGCAGCCGTCCACGTCGCCGATATAGTTGGGCTCGCGGGTCGGAAAGAAATTGGAAAGGCACGCATCTCCCGAAGAGACAGGCACGCCCCTCACCTCAATAGTAGAGGTATCCAATCGCCTGCCATTTGGGAAAAAAGCCAGGTAGGCGGTTTTACTCTTTTCCTATCTATTGTCGCCTCGCAGATCTGCGGTTAAAGCAAGGCACCCCGAACACGGCATGAGAACCGGGTTCGTGAGCCTCCGAAATAGACCAAGCCTTCTCGCAGAACGGATGCGACAAACCTGCGCCATGCGCAAGAGACGCTCGGCGCGTTTTCCCACAACATTAGCGACAAAAGCCAGGTACGCGCTTTTACTCTTTTCCTCTTTGCTGTCGGTCTGGCGAGAGACAGCCGATCTTTTGCCAAGGCGATCTCATCGGCGGAAAGCCCACAACCCCATGCTCATCGGGCTTCCAAGATTACCTCCTCACTGGCCGACTTCCCGGGAAGTAATGGGCGCCTGATGATTAGGTTGGCGAGGACACATTCCATACACAAAGCAATTGCTTCACGCGCTCCACAGACGCGATCTTGATGTGATCCTGGTGACCTCGCCGCCACGGAGCGGGAAGGTCACGACGAGGTGCGTAGAGAAGAAGCCTTTCAAGGTCGTTTTCCGGCAGGGGCGCGTGCTTAAAAAGGTCAATCAGTGATGCTGAGCGGACTTCGCATGTTCCTTGCTATTCTTCCATCGCTGCGTTCATCCCTGGCTGCACGATCTGATCCTGTGCCGCGCAGAATTGGTCGGCGGCGGGGTGCGGACGTGCACCACGTCAATCACGCCGCGCACCTTCTGCGGCTGCTGACCGGCAACGCTCTGCTGGCATGCTTGACGCCGGGCGGGGCAGAGCACATCGCCCGCCCAGGTCTGGTCGCAAGGCCGCTCGACGATCCGGAAAATCATCTTGAGACACACGTCACCGTTCTCGCCAACAACAACTCGCCCCTTGTCGCCGAATACTATAAGGGCTTCTTGAAGAGAGTCGAAGAAGAACAAGCCCCGGTTCAAATGATGCTCCCGATGCTGATGCCGGTCCAGAATTTGCCCGAACACCAATTGAGCGTCCGGTGGACCGCCTGACTCCAACAGGCGTGGATTCTGATTGCGGATGTATTTACTTACCGATTCGACACCAGAGGCAGGCCGCACAAGCTGCGCGCCCTCTTTGGAGAGCGGCGCTCTTGCTATCTCCGCCAAGCATTCTTTTGAGCCGGCCCCTACGAGGAAAGCGGATTTCTTCGCAGTTTCGTTTGTAGCTTCGCTACTTCCTTCGCGCGGCTTAGTTTGCGTAAAGCCTCGACCGGCGATTGCTACTGCGGCAAGTCCGGCCACCAATGCTCTTTCAATATGGCTACACATTCTTCGAATGATCCTGAGCTGCCGAAGAGCAAGTTGAAAGCTTCGTGATGACTGCGCTTCACGCGCTTAATGATGTACTTGCCTGGATGCTTCGGTGGAATGTGGTGGCGATCCCACACGTCCTTTTGTCGTGATGACCTATTCTTCGTTCGGCGAGTCGTGGTTTTTGCAACAATAGTGGCCGATCCCACGTTTACATGTGCCGGCATAGGTTGCGAAGCGTTTAGAGTGTCAGATTCAATCGCCGTACTCCCCGCCGTGCTCGTGGCCATTTGGCCGTTCTGCATTTTGACTCGAAAAGTTGGCATCGAAACCAGTTCGGATTCGTTCATCAAATCAGCAAACCTCGCGCGAACTGTAGCTCTTTGGCTTTTGGTTGGCACCCAAACCATGTATTCCTCCTTTCTCTCTCCGGGAAACTGCAGGATTCCTCCTCACTGCGCACGTCGAACATTCGTGTCTACCGCGGGATCTTCGATGAGAATCAGTTTTTCCGAGCTACCCGAAGCGAATGCTTGCCGCAATACACCGTGGACTACGACGTGTGTTCGTTCTAGGGGCACGCCGGCGGTCGAAACAACCGTCAAGGGGTTCCCGTCGTCACTCGTAATCTCAAATGAGCCGACGCCGAAAATCGCGACGTTATCTTCCACAGTTCCCATGACGGTGATGTCTTTACCGATGAGTTGACGGGCATTGGCAAGGGCATCATGAACGGTCATGGCTTCTCCGGCCTGACCGCGATGGTAGAACAGCACAGCCGCAAACGTGGCGACACAAAGCAGAAGTGCAAACAGCCTTTTCATGAGTCATCTCCTCTCCAAATCTGCTGAAGGCAGATTGGACGCTATTGAGCCCCAATCTCTGTGCGAAAGCGCTTCACTGCCGTCGCCAGCGATTCCGTGAATGCCTGTTGAAGTTGAGCGAGTACCTCCAGACAACCTTTGCGATCCTCGTCATTCCTGATCTGTGCGATGACGAGCTCGAGTTGCCTAAGCTGAACGTGGAACTGCCGAAATTCGCGCGTGAGTTCCTCAACCAGCTCTCGTGCGAGGCGCGTGAGGGAGGCAACCTGCTGTTTGCTCGCCTCGTGCGCAAGCCGCTCTTCGTGGAGAGCCTTGCCGTGTGTCGCAGCCCAGTCCACCAGGCTGTTTCGCTCGGCGCGCGCAGTAGCGCGTGCTGCAGCCAGCGCAGTGTCACGCTGCTCTTCGTACTCACCGGGAGGAACGAGCAGTTTGATGATGAACGCGATACTGTCGAGCAGAACGAGGGCAACAATCAGGAAATGGTGTACCCCCCTAATGATCGAGTTCTTGGACTCAATCTCGCCTAGTGCACGGCGACGCGCAGCAAAGTCAGTAGGCGGCCTCTCTTCGGCAGCCTGACGTTGCAACCGCTGCCCCTCACTGACGGCCGTGCCAATGGTGCCGGTGGAGATGGTGGCTAGTCGACTCTGGATCATATTTCTGATGTGGCTGATGTCCGCCGCGAGATGGTCGCGCTCGGCGATGTCATTACGGCATTGCGCTTCGCACCCGGCTTTGCCAGAGACGTAACCGCACACACCGCCGTTCTTGTCCTTCACCGACGTCCCGGCAGCCACGCCGCCCGCCATCTCTAAGGTGACCAGCGAGTTGACGCAATCCCAGCGAACGGTTTTCTGGTCGAGTTCGTCCGTAAGATCGCGGGTTGCATCGGTCCGCGCCTCGTTGAGTCGGACGTAAGCCTGAGCGGGCACGGAGTCGGCCTGTTCAAATGCAGCCAACTCGCGGGCGCGCGCATCGTCTGTCATCTGCTGCATGATGGGCCCATGAAACAACAGAAGCGTCACAGGCTCAGACAGGCCGTAGCTGAGAATGCAGGACAGGAGCAGACGGATACCGGCAGCAGCCCAGAACGACAGAGCCGAATCCAATTGGGATTTGTGGAAGGATAGTAAAAGCAGCCTATCTAGCCACATTACAATGGCGGCCCCGATCACC
>JAJXXG010000012.1 GCA_021781255.1 Acidobacteriota bacterium | reverse complement strand
CGGACGCTCCGGCGGTGAGCGAAGCCGGCCAGATAACCGTAAAAAGAGGCGGAGCCCATGGCATGGCCGGAAGGCGTCGAGAATTCGGCGGCAAGAGAACGAGCCTGTGCAGCGGACACCGCCCAGTTCTGGCGCCAGATGCCTTCGTCGACAAAGGGACGAGGATTGCGGATGAGATTTTTGAGGAGGTCATTGGCCGCCATGGTGAGAAGCACCAGCAGAGAGAGGCGCACCGCGAGGCGTTTCTCCCAGGTGACGTAGAGCAGCATTACCAGGAAGACGTAGAAGCCGGCCCTGCCGAAGAAGCTGCACGCCAGAAAGAAGTCGGTAAGAAGAGGCGTGCGATGGCGGGCGAGGAACTCGACAAACGCGAGGCTGAAGTGAAGGTGCATGAGCTTGGCACCATTGTTGCATTGCGCGGGCCTGCAAGCCCGCGCAACAGCCGGTCAGACGACCGGCGGCACATCTTTGCATCGATCCCCAGGCGCCCCAGCGGCGCGTTCGCTCCTGCAGTGAAGCCTCACTCCCATTCGATGGTGCCCGGTGGCTTGGAGGTAATGTCGTACACAACGCGGTTGATGCCGCGCACCTCGTTGACGATGCGGTTGGAGATGCGCTTCATCAGTTCATAGGGCAGTTGCGCCCAGTCCGCGGTCATGCCGTCTTCAGAGTTCACGGCGCGAATGGCAGCGGTATACGCATACGTGCGCTGATCGCCCATTACGCCCACGCTCATCACCGGCAGCAGTACCGCGAAGCTCTGCCAGATCTTGTTGTAGAGTCCGGCGGCCTTCACTTCGGCGACCACAATGTCGTCGGCCTCCTGCAGCAGCGCCACGCGCTCTGGCGTCACCTCGCCGAGAATGCGCACCGCAAGCCCGGGCCCGGGGAAGGGCTGGCGGCCGAGCAGTTCCTCGGGCATGCCCATATCGCGGCCGATGCGGCGCACCTCGTCCTTGAACAGATCGCGCAGCGGCTCAATGAGCTTGAGCTTCATGAACTCCGGCAGCCCTCCGACATTGTGGTGGCTCTTGATGGTCTGGCTGGGGCCTTTCACGCTCGACGATTCGATCACATCGGGATAGAGCGTGCCCTGCACCAGCCAGTCCACGCCGCCCGTCTGTTGCGCGATGCGATGGGCTTCATCGTCAAAGACGGCGATGAACTCCTGGCCGATGCGCTTGCGCTTGATCTCGGGATCGGTGACGCCGGCGAGCTTTTCCAGGAAGCGCGCGCTGGCGTCCACGGCCACGATGTTGAGGCCGAGCTTGTCGCGCAGATTCTTCTGCACGCTCTGGAATTCGTTCTTGCGCAGCACACCGTTGTTGACAAAGATGCAGGTGAGCTGGCTGCCGATGGCCCTGTGCACCAGCATGGCCGCCACCGACGAGTCGACGCCGCCGGAGAGGCCGCAGATGACGTGATCGCTTCCCACCTTGGCGCGGATGGCAGCGACGGTGGTTTCAACAAAGTGCGCCGGCGTCCAATCACCGCGCGCCCCGCAGATGGCGAAGAGAAAATTTTTCAGGAGCTGCGGGCCGAGCGGCGTATGGTGCACCTCGGGGTGGAACTGCACCGCCCAGGTGCGGCGCTCGGCATTTTCAATTCCGGCAAGCGCGTTGGAGGAGTAGGCGATGCGGCGGAAGCCGGCGGGCAGTTCCAGCGCCTCGTCCCCATGGCTCATCCACACTTGCAGCTCGGACGGCAGGCCGCCAAAGAGCGGCGAGGAGGCGTGCTCGATGGTCACTTCCGCATGCCCATACTCGCGCTTGGGGGCGGAGCGGACCTTGCCGCCCAGGTTGTGCACGATGAACTGCAGCCCGTAGCAGATGCCCAGTACCGGCACGCCCTGATCGAGAATGCGCGGATCGGCGGCCGGAGCGTCTGCGTCGTACACCGACGACGGGCCGCCGGAGAGGATGATGCCGATGGGCTTGTGCGCCTGGATCTCGCTCAGCGGGACCGTGCAGGGCAGGACGACGGAAAAGACGTTCTGCTCGCGGGTGCGGCGCGCGATGAGCTGCGTGTACTGCGATCCGAAATCAAGGATGACGATGGTTTGGGTGTCCACGCTTTAGTGTGTCAGGGGGCGGGCCGGGGTGTAAAGAGACTCCTGCACCGGTCAGGGGAGCTCGGTGGTATCCTTCATTGCTGTAAATCAGTCGGTGGTTGTGCAATCTGGTCGGTGACATCGGGCACCTCAAAGAAATCGCTCACGGAGATCGAATTGGACCACAGTTTTGAAGAAATACGTGCAATCGCTATGGATCTGCTTTCTGGCCGTGAGAGAGCGGCCTACGAATTGACCCAATATCAAAACCTGCAGGTAGCCATAGCCGCTGCGCTGGAAAAGAGGGAAGGTCATCAACCGGGCCGTGGAGGACAGGCGGGTACCTTCTCGCCATTTGTAGGCGTTGGCCCTCAGCTCTCTGCACCCGATAGAGAACTGTTTTTGGAGGTCTTCTGGAGTCTGTTCCGAGATGGCATCATTTCTCTAGGTCTGAACGATTCAAATAGAGAGTTTCCGTTCTTCCACGTAAGCCACTTTGGTCAGAAGCTGATCCAGGGTAACCGGCCGTATCTCTTTCACGATGTTTCAAACTATAGGGAGCTGATCAAATCGGAAGTGCAGAAAATCGATGCGATCACTCTCCTTTACTTGGAAGAAGCGATGCAATCCTTTCGGTCAGGCTGTATCTTGGCTGCAACCGTGATGCTCGGAGTAGCGACTGAGCACACGTTCCTGCTCCTTGTGGAAAAAATCGATAGTAGCCCGTCAAATGCGGCTGCATTCGTGGGGGTCGGCAAAGAGCGGACGATCCTTCAAAAGGTTAACAAGTTTAAACATATCCTTGACGGGCAAACGAAGAATCTTCCCGCAACGGTACGAGAAGACCTCGACACGCACTTTGCTGGAATTCTGTCAATCATCCGGACCTTTAGAAACCAGGCAGGACACCCGACTGGAAAGATCGTTGATCGTGAACAGGCGTACGTCCTGCTTCAGCTATTCATTCCTTACTGCAAGAAGATGTATCAACTTATGGAGTATTTTGGCTAACGATTCAATGGTAACCACCTAAGTGGTCTTGTGTCCGGCCTCTTACGCCGCCCGCACCCGCTCTACCGCCAGCCGCAGCCCCATCGCCTTCAGAATCGCCGTCAAACTGCTAAGCGCCGGATTGCCCTCTTCGGACAAGGTCCGGTAAAGCTGCGTCGCATTCAGGTTGGCTTTTTCGGCGATGTTCTGCACGCCGCCGAAGGCCTTCGCCATCTGCCGCAGGACGATCAGCAGCTCGGCCTGCTCGCCATCTTCGAGGATGCTGTTCAGCAACTCGACCGCGTAGGCTGGATCGCTGCGGAACTTCTCGGCCATGGCTTCATCGTGCTCTCGATCTTTCATTGCTCAGACCTCCGCTGCCAATCCCGCCAGTACCCGCACGCGCGGTCGATATCCGCCTGCTGCGTCCCCTTGTCGCCACCGGCTAGGAGCAGAACGATCCGGTTCCGGGCCAGCGCGTAGTAAACGCGATAGCCCGGCCCCACATCGATGCGCAACTCCCAGACGCCATCGCGGCAGAACCTGTGATCGCCAAAATTTTCAAGCTCCATCCGGTTGATGCGCCGGTCGATCGCAATCTTTGCCCGGGCGTCGCGCAGACAGCTCTGCCATTCCGCGACCACGTCCTTCCCTTCCGGCGTGAGGTAATGGCGAATCTCGTGCACAAAGAATTATCGTCTATAAACGAAAACGACGCAAGGCCGCGCTACGGCAGCTTCGCCGCCGCGGCC
>JAJXXG010000422.1 GCA_021781255.1 Acidobacteriota bacterium | reverse complement strand
GTTCCGGAACCAGCCGTAAGGCGTGAGGATGTCTGCTTTGCCGTCGCCGTCAACATCGGCAACGCCCACGCCGTGACCGTCCTGCGTCTTGTCTCCCACATGGTGGACCTTGGGCTGCGGGCCGGAAAAGTCTACCCAGAGAAGGCCGGAATGGTTGTAGTGCGCGAGGATAATGTCAGGCTTGCCGTCACCATTGATATCCGCCATGGTGCCGCCCTCGGTGTCGTAGCTGTCCGCGATGAGATGGCGCTTCCACATGACGCCGGGCTGCTTAGGGTTTTCATAGCACCAGAGGCCATTGACCATCCATCCGGTGGTGATCACGTCAGGAGCGCCGTCGTGGTTGACGTCAACGGTCCACTCCCCGCTGTCGGAGACAAATTCATTGAGTATCCCGACCGTGCGGTATTGATGGCGCTTCCACTCGCCGCCGTCGGGGCCGGGATTTTCATACCAGTAGGCGCCGCTGAGAAGATCGGGCCGGCCGTCCCCGTTCATGTCGAGTGTGGTAATGCCCTCAGCGTGATCGGTACCGAGATGATGAGCGAGAAACGTGGCTTGCGGAACGCCGTAGGGACCGTTGCCCGGTTCAGTCCTGCGCTGGCTCTGTGCACCTGCGGGTTGGATGGTAAGTAGCGAAGCCAGGAAGAGAAAAGAAAGAGCAGCGTATTGCTTCTTCACGAACGCAGAACCTCAAATCCTTATTTGTGCCGTGCACGCGCGCGTAGAACGTGAAACGGTCATCACTCGCCGTCTGCGTAGATAGCCCTGAAAGACACGCAGTCAGCAGTGCTCCAAACAATATCACAGCATCAACACGATCTTCCGCCCCCGGGTCAGCGTGGCCTGAGCAGCCGTCGCGCCGTGCTGTGACGAACGTCACCGACCCTCCCAGGTCAAGGGGAGGAATCTGACTGTGTAAAGGAGAGTATCCATGAAAAGGTCCTTGCCGTTGATGGTGATCATTAGCCTGCTTTGCTTACCCACGTTTGCCCAGAAGGATGAAAACAACCGAATCGAAAATTCCGGCAAAGTGATGGTCGAGATTCTCAATGTTCCGGACGACATTCCGTCGGATGTGCTGCGAAAAGCGGAGTGCGTGATTGTTCTGCCCTCCGTGGTGAAGTTCGCCTTCGGATTTGGAGGAAGTTATGGCCGTGGCGTGATGACCTGCCGGAGCGGCAAGAATTTCAGCGGCCCTTGGAGCGCGCCGTCAATGATGGCACTGGAGGGAGGCAGCTTCGGGTTGCAACTGGGAGGCCAGGCGACGGACTTTGTTTTGCTGGTGATGAACCAGCGCTGGGCCGATTCGATCCTCAGCAGCAAAGTCAAACTTGGCGGCGACGTCTCCGCTGCTGCCGGACCTAAAGGGCGGACGGCCTCAGCCGCAACGGACATTACGCTGCGGGCGGAGATTCTGTCGTATTCGCGTTCGAGGGGGTTGTTCGCGGGCATCTCGCTCCAGGGCTCGTCGCTGCGCCCGGATAACGATGGCAATGCGAGGCTCTACGGAAAAGGGGTCACCGCGAAAGACATCGTGATCAACAGCAAGATTAAGGCTCCAGCCTCGGCCAAGCTGCTGCTCTCCACCTTGAACAAGAAATCTCCGACCAATAAGTCGGGACAGTGAAGACGGCCGACGCAAGTTAGCAAGGACTGGACCGCGGACCGCATCAGGGTGCGCGGTCCGTCCTGCGTTGGCGCCCGCTAATAGCGCAGTCCCAGCGACTGGGGAAACTCCTCCTCGTCGTCATCGAGCTCCTTCTGTTGGGTGTATTCGGCCACAATCCTCCTGTGGATCATCACCAGCCCGGTGTGCGCCAGCGCAACCGCCAACCCCGCGACCAATAGATGGCTGAGGCTGGTCTCAAGCAGGGGTTCCAACCCAAGCGTGATGAGGATGAGAGGCGGAAAAAGACCGAGATACTGGATCAGGATGAATGCCATGTTGGTTGGCGATGCAACGGGCATGCCGGTGAACGGGATGATTTTGACTCGCAGGAAAAATGCGTCGGCAAGGAGCATGCAGAGCGCGATGGCTACCAGAGCCTGTACGGCAGCTGCTCTCCAGCCGCCGGCTTCGAGCGGTGCAAGCATGTGGACGAGAGCGACGGTGGCGAGGCTGAGGATCGTTCCCCAGAGCTGTGTCCAGTGCTTGACGGCGAGGAACTGATCAAGGTGCGGCTTGCCCTGAATGACGCGGAAGATCCACTTCCCTTTCTGGTCCGCCGGAGCCAGGAAGGATGCACGCAGACCGGCGATCGTCCAGAAGGCGACGATGGGAACTGCTGCCCTTAAGCCATCAGCAGAGAAGCCGAAGCGCAGCTCAGCTTGCGCGAAGTGAAAACGCACGACAGAGGCGGCGATGATGGCAACTCCCAGACCGCCGTACATAACCAGATAGATACGGTAGCGCGGCACACGCAACAAGGTTTGACCGATGTAGTCGCTCATGGCCCGGCTAAGAGGCCGGAAGAAGAGGGCGGCGTGGAAAGCCTGATGCAAGGGCGCACTGAGCCCTCGGCGCGCCCTGCCCTTGCCGGAACCTTCAACGAGCTGCCTGGTTCGGCGCAAGTAGGCGAAGGGATAGGAGACGACAGCCACCGCGACTGCCAGTGCGGTCGCGGTGCAGGCTATCTGCGCGAGACGTGCGAAGACAGGCAGCGCTGAGGAGCCTTCGAGGAGATATTGATATAGCCCCAGAAACCAGAAGGGCGGAAGGTAGAGCACAGCTGCGCTCTTTAAGCTGAGCCACTCTCGAAGCGTGCCAGCAAGAACCGGACTAAGCAGGAGAAGAGTGAAAAGGGCGGTGATCGAAAGGGCCTGCAATGGGAGCGAGACCTTGCGGAAGAGACGCTCGCCGAGAGTGGCGAGCAGTACTCCTTGAATGGCGAGAACCAGCGCCGCGGCAAAGATGCCGCTGAGGGTGACAGAGAGAAGATGAGCGGTAAGGAAGCGGGCGAGATGCGGCGGATCAGTGGAGGCAGGCAGAACGAGTGGCGCAAGGAAGTTCGAGTCAAACAAAAAGCCAACAATGAAGATGGCGATGGCCGTAATTCTCGCGAGGAATAGTTGGCGCGCCTTGATGGGGAGAGTGGAGAGCACGAATACATCAAGTCGATCCGGGAAGAAGAAATCCCACTCGAATATGGTGACGATGGCGAGGGCAACCAGCGAATACATGACGAAGAAATAGTGATCGCCCACCTGCGCCCAGTAGGGCCGGGGCGCGCGAATGTCATGGTAGGGCGGATAAAGATACATAGCCAGGATGAAGCCGGGAAGACCGACTGCCGAGGCAACCTGGATGAGACGCTTCTTCCCTTCTCCGTCCGCTGAGGCCATTTCATTGTTGAAGAAGCGCTCAAGGAAATGGCGGACCAGGAGCCGGAACGAATCAGCCTGCTCGGGATTTGTGGCCGCCATTCTGGCTTGCACCTCAAGCGAGAGCACGGCCTCCTGCGGAGCGTGGCGCGTGTGGAGATGGCTAAACATGGTCCACCTTCATGATCTCGACGAGTTGGTGCGCGACGACTCTGGTGTCCTGCTGCTGGACAAGCTGCGCGAAGGCTCCCTCGAGCGTTGTGAGCTTCATCAATCTGGTCAACTCGGAAGGGGGCGCATCGGCAAGAACGTTACCCCGGGAGAGGACGACCACTCGATTGCAGACCTGCTCGACCACCTCCAGAACATGGGAAATATAGAGGATTGCCTTGCCCTGTTCGGCGAGCTCCTGCAAGAGATCTTTGAAGAGACGCGAGGATACGACATCGAGACCGGAGAGCGGTTAATCGA
>JAJXXG010000262.1 GCA_021781255.1 Acidobacteriota bacterium | reverse complement strand
CGCTGGTCCTCGTTCAGCCAGTGCTTGATCTTGTTGCGCGCCCGCGGACTCTTCACAAACGCGAGCCAGTCGCGGCTCGGCTTGTGGTCCTTCTGCGTCACGATTTCGACAATGTCGCCGTTGCGCAGCTTCGTCCGCAGCGGAACCATGCGCCCATTCACCTTGGCTCCCACGCACGTGTGGCCCACCTCGGTGTGAATCGTATACGCAAAATCCACCGGCGTGCCGTCCGCCGGAACCACCACAACTTTCCCCTTCGGCGTGAAGGTATAAACCTCGTCGGGATAGAGGTCCATTTTCAAGCTCGAAAGAAATTCGTTGGGGTCGGTCATCTCCTTCTGCCACTCGACAAGCTGCCGGATCCACGCCAGCCGCTCTTCGTCGCGCGCCGTCACCGACCCTTCGCCCGCCTTGTACTTCCAATGCGCCGCAATGCCTTCCTCGGCAATTCGATGCATCTCCTCTGTGCGAATCTGCACCTCAAACTGGTGCCCGCCTTCGCCAATCACCGTGGTGTGCAGTGATTGATAGCGGTTCGCGCGCGGAATCGCGATAAAGTCCTTGATGCGCCCCGGCACCGGCCGCCAGATGGTGTGAATCAGCCCAAAGACCGCATAGCACGACGCTACATCCTGCGTAATCACGCGCACTGCCAGCAGGTCATACACCTGCTCGTAGCTAGCCTTTGTCCGCTGCAGTTTTTGAAAGATGGAATAGAGCCGCTTGATGCGCCATTCCACGCGCGCTTCAATGTTGTTCTCGCGCAGTTGTTCAATCAGCGTCTCTTCCACGCCGCGCAAAAACTGCTCGCCCTCCAGCCGCCGCGCCTCCACAGCCTTCTGCACCTGCTCAAACGCCACCGGGTCTGTGTAGCGAAAAGCCAGGTCCTCCAGCTCGCCGCGTACCTTGCCCATGCCCAGCCGGTGCGCCAGCGGTGCATAGATGTCCAAGGTCTCCCGCGCAATCGCTTCCTGCCGCTCCGGCTTCAGGTGCTCCAGCGTACGCATGTTGTGCAGTCGGTCCGCCAGCTTGATGAGCACCACGCGCACATCGCTCACCATCGCCAGCAGCATCTTGCGCACATTCTCCGCCTGCCGGTCCTCGCGGTTGGCAAACTGGATCTTGTCGATCTTCGTCACGCCTTCCACAATGTGCGCCACCTGATCGCCGAAGGCCGCTTCAATCTCCTCGCGCGTTGCCGGCGTATCCTCCACCGCGTCATGCAGCAGCCCCGCCGCAATCGCCGTCGCGTCCAGCTTCATCTCCGCCAGCACTTCGGCCACTTCCAGCGGATGCACAATGTAGGGTTCGCCCGAGGCGCGCATCTGCCCCTCGTGCTGCTGCACGCAGAATTCCCATGCCTTGCGGATCAGGCTAACGTCCTCATTGGGCCGGTTCGCCTGCACGTGCTTCAGCATCGCGCCAAAGCGCTCATCAATCTCTTTTCGGGTGGGAATCCGCAGAACATGCGCCGGTGCCACTTCGCCGGAGACTGGCGCTCCATTCTCCGCGCGTGTCTCCGGGCGCTCCCCGTCGGCCGGGTGTGCGCTTTGGCCTTGTGGACCAACGGTTTGGCGAAGGGTCGCCATAAGCCATTATAGGCCGCATCCCGATCTGCCGCCGAAGCACCCTGGGGTTACACTCTGCAGTCCGCCCCCGGCCCCGCCTGCCAACCGCTGAGCTGTGCCTGTTATCACTGCCTGTACCCTCACCACTGGGCGTAAAGTCCCTACTGGCCGGAGGTCTGAAAGGAAGCGTCCCCATGCGCAAACACTTCGCTCTCGCCGCCCTCGGTGCTGCCATTCTTGTCACTTTCAGCTATGCCCGCCCGGGCCAGCAGGATCAGTCCAAGGTTGTGATTCAAGCCGAGAAGACTTCGCCCGCCAATGGCAGGCAGATGTATCACAACTACTGTGCACCCTGCCACGGCCGCGACGGCAAAGGCAGCGGTCCTGTCGCTCCGGCGCTTCGCCAGGCGCCGACAGATCTCACCGTGCTATCCCGGGACAACAATGGCAAGTTTCCAACCTCGCACTTTGCTGCCGTCCTGCGCTTCGGCTCTGACCATCCGGCGCACGGCTCTGTTACCATGCCCATTTGGGGACCGCTCTTTGCTAGCATGGATTCGCACCACACAGGGCTGAGACAGCTCCGCATTGCCAACCTTTGCGACTACCTGAAGACCATTCAGGTAAAGTAGCCGCGCTACGGAATTCAGCCAGGGTTTGGCCCAGGGAACGTTATGACCAGACCCCGCACAACCCGCAAGTCCCCTCCGCCCACCTCTCAGCTGGCCGTACCATCCATCGGTGTGCGCATCAGTCGCCGCGCTTCCGACCGCATCCGCGCCGGCCATCTCTGGGTCTATGCCTCTGATATTGAGTCCCTTGAGACCGGCCCTGACGAGCACCCTCCGCTGCTACCTGTCGCTGACAACCGCGGCATACTCCTTGGCACCGCGCTCTTCAGCCCCGCATCGCAAATCGCCCTTCGCCTCGTCGCCCGCACGCCAGTGGACGAAGCCGTTTGGCTCTCTCTCTTTGAGGCTCGCCTCCGTGCCGCCATCGCCCGCCGACGCCCGCTGCTCACCGCCCAATCCGACTCCTGCCGCCTCGTCTTCAGCGAGGCCGACGAGCTCCCCGGCCTGGTCATCGATAAATACGCCAACCTGCTCCTCGTCCAGCGGCTCACGCGCGGCCTCATCACCCCATCCATCCCCGACACTCTCGTCCGCGTTCTGCGCGACGAGTTCGCCCCGGATTCGATTCTTGAGCGGCCTGACCCTCGCATGCGCGAGCTCGAAGGCCTCGCCGCGCCCGATCTCGCCCCGCTGTGGGCCACCGATCCGGACAATCCTGCCACGCAAACTCGCTTCCACCTCAACGGCCTCGCCTTTCATTACGACGCCAACGCCGGACAGAAGACCGGAGCCTTCCTCGACCAGCGCGACAACTACGCTGCCACAGCAGCCTGGGCCCAGCGCCTCGGCGCCATCGGGCGCATCCTCGATGTCTGCTGCTACCAGGGAGGTTTCGCGCTTCATCTCGCGCGCGTCGCCGGCTCAGTCACCGGCGTCGACAGTTCCCGCGCCTCGCTCGAAGTCGCCGAGCAGAATCTCGCCGCCAATCGCGACGCACTACGGGCTTCTGTGGAATGGATGGAGGCTGACGCCTTTGATCTTCTCCGCGACTGGTCTGATGCCGGCCAGCAGTTCGACGCAATCGTGCTCGACCCGCCCGCCTTCGCCAAGACCAAACGTGCTGTCCCCGGCGCTCTCCGCGGCTACAAGGAACTGAACCTGCGCGCCATGCGCATGCTCAATCCCGGAGGTCTGCTCGTCACCTGCTCCTGCTCGCACCACGTCGCCTGGGCCGATCTTGAGGCCACCGTCGCCGCCGCCTCAGTGGACGCACACCGCCGCGTCCGCCTGCTGGAGCGCCGCGGAGCCGCACTCGACCATCCGGTGGTTCTCAACCTGCCGGAAACCGAATACCTGAAATGTCTTGTTCTGGAAGTGGAATAAAGCCCTAGGCCTCGGCCGCGCGATTCTGCGCCCACCGCGGAAACAGCCTAGCCCGCCAGCCACCCGCCATCTCGCTTTCCACTGGCTTTTTCTTTGGCTCCGGCACAGGCTCAGCCAGCCGCGCCTGCTTCAGCTCCGCCAGCGTCTCCTTCACCTGCGCCCGCAGCGTCTCCACCTCCAGCGTGCAGCTTCGCATATACGCCGAAACTGTCATCTTCGCTTCCGTGGCGCGTGCCTGCAGTTGCTTCCACTCTTCTCGGCTCATCCGCACCG
>JAJXXG010001111.1 GCA_021781255.1 Acidobacteriota bacterium | reverse complement strand
ATGTATGAGCAAGTGCTCGCACTTCAGCCAAGGCACCTGAAAGCCGAGGAGAATCTAGGCTTGGTGTATGAGGCAACCAATCGTCCGAAGGAAGCAGAATCTGCGCTGCGCAATGCCGTGAGTTGGGCGAATGCGAACGGCGCTGACGAGTGGCCTTTCTTGGACCTGGGAGATTTTCTCCTTGACCAGAATCGCGCAAAGGATGCGATTGAACCCCTTCAGATAGCCGTGCGCATTCAACCGGGGTCTGCCCCGGCCCACGAAAAGCTCGGTCGCGCGCTGCTGGCTGACCAGCAAAGCTCGGCTGGTATCAGCGAATTGGAAGAATCTACGAAGCTTGATCCCAGGAATCCCAAGGCCCACTACGAACTGGGCCGCGCACTGCGCCAGGCAGGACAATCGGAGCAGGCAAAGAAGGAGTTCGCGCTGAGCCAGAAACTCTATGCCACGCACAGCGAAGAGTAGGAAGTCGCCACAAATCGACGGCGCGGCACGGAGCAATCCGAGCAGCGGAAACATCGGTTCGGCAGGATCATCGCTTTGGGGTGTCTGCTGCGGCAACAGGCTTGGTGCTTTGTGACTGCGCCGGCTCGTCGATAGTAATCTGCTGGTCGCCCTTCACGTTGAGCAGAACCTGTTGAATTCCACTGGGCCAGCGAATCTCAACGCGCTGCGCTATCGATTCGGGGCCCAGGCCAAAGTGCAAACGCGGGTCGCTTGCAGACAGGTAGCCACTCGAAGTGGTCACAGTAGCCCACTGATTGCCACCCGACGTGACAACTTTGACTTGCGCTCCAATTCCGTCCCGATTGCTCTTATGGCCAATGAGTCGCAGGGTCAGCCAATGGTTTCCCGTTTCCGTCTGGTTGATCAGGACGTGCGCTGGTCCACCATTGGTTGAGACAACAGCGTCTATGCGTCCATCATTATTCAGGTCTCCGATAGCCATTCCGCGGCCGACCCATGCTTCATGAAAAATCTCTGACGAAATGGAAGAAACATCAACGAACTTCTTGCCCGTATTGCGAACAAGCATCATGGGCTCGCGATAGTGCAGTTGGGGAAAACTCTTTTCGATCGTATCCAGATCGTGTCCTTGAGCGATGAAGAGATCTTTCCAGCCATCATTGTCGTAATCAAGAAAGCGCAGGCTCCAACCGGAGTGAAGCATGGTCATGCTGCCCAGTCCTGACGTGAAGCTTGTATAGTCGAATGTGCCGTCGCCAAGGTTTCGATAGAGCGCGTAGCGCTGATTGGCCAGGTCTGTAATTACCAGGTCTGGCCATCCATCATTGTTGTAATCAGCAAAGTCAACGCCCATACCGGCGTAAGTCTTGCCTTCCTCGTTGACCGCAATTTCACTTTCGAGGCCAACTTCTTCGAATGTGCCATCGGGCTTCTGATGGAATAGAAACTCCGGCATGGAATCATTGGCCACGAACAGATCGATGCGCCCATCCTGATCGTAATCGCCAATTGCAATTCCGAGCGCCTTGGCGGGAACATCGAGGCCCAGCTTGTGCGCAACCTCAGTAAAGTGACCGTTGCCGTCGTTGTGATACACAAGCATGGTGATTGGCTGGAAGACATCGGGATGGCAGTATCCTCTGTAGCCTTCGCGGTGCTCACCGCACCACAGATCATCCCAGTCCCAGGTCACATAGCGGTCAACCACAAGATCGAGCAAGCCGTCGTTATCCAGATCCACCCAGGTGGCCGAGCTGGACCAGCCGCCGCCGCCTACGCCTGCGCGCTCCGTCACATCCGTAAACGTACAGTTGCCGTTGTTGTGGTACAGCCGGTTGCCGCCGTAGCCGGTCACATAGATATCTTCGTTGCCGTCGTTGTCGTAGTCGGCTACGGCTATGCCCATGCTGTACCCAACACCTTGGAGACCGGCCTTCTCCGTGATGTCTTCGAAAGTTCCGTCCGGCTTCTGATGATAAAGGCGGTTCCAGTATTCAGGACCGGTCTTTTGCGGTATGAACCCTTTCGGGGTGGGATCAGTGTACGGAGCGCCATTGGCAAAAAAGATGTCGAGGCGCCCGTCGTTATCGCAATCAAACAGGGCGACACCGGAACCCATCGTCTCAATGAGATATTTTCGCGAAGTGTGCGGAGCCTGGTGAAGAAAATGGATGCCGGCTTTCTGGGCAATATCGACAAAGTGCCCGGGAACGAGCCCGGGAGTATGCACCTCCGCCTCGCCTGATGAAGGCGGACGAGGGGCACGCTGCGCTGCGGCGCCCGTCACAAGCAACCCGAGTGCAAGAATAATGATCAGTATCCCGCGGTGCTCACGGCCCCTCAAACTCTGCATTTCCCAAGCTGCTCCGTAATGGCAATCCATTATGTATTCAGATGGCCCTGATAGCCCCGGATAAAATCCTGATCCTAAAGCTATGTTCAATGACCCTGACGCCCTTTAGACGCAATTGTAACTTCTGCCACTTGGAACTCATCCGATGGATCTTGACATTCAAAATGAGTATTGCAACCCATGAGCGTGAACCGCCAGAGAGCGAATCATTTGGGATCGGGCTCCTGCTTTTTCGTTAGGCTACGAAAGATTTCAGCCTCCCTCTCACGATAGGGTGTGCCATTCGCGTAAAACACATCGTGAAACCAGACAACCGGTTTCTCGAGAACGTAAGGACGCTGCCAGGAGTCCCAAGGCAGGTACGTCTGGCTCTTTCCCTGCACCAGTCCCCAGTTTATAGCGCCCACGTGGTACTTCTTGGCCAGGGGCAGGATCGTATCGAACGTACTGCCGGCGCCCCGTGCCATGTACTCGGTACAAATGAGCGGACGATGGAATTGTCTCAATTCGTGAATCCGCGTCTCGAAGCCCTCTGGCCAATCGTAGTTATGAAACGAGATGACGTCAGACTCCTCAATTTGAAGCCGGGCCATAGCAGACATCGCATTCAGAGACGACCAATCCCCTGTCCAGACACCGCTGGTAAGTGGTTGTGTGGGATGCTCGGCACGCGCCCAGGCGAACACCTGGGGCAACAGAGCAAGAACAAGGGCGCGCTTGTTGGCCGGATCACGCTTTCCATAGGATGATTCATTTCCATTGTCCGGCTCGTTCCAGACGTCCCACGCCAGAACACGCGGGTCATTCGCAAATCCTCCTACAACGCCCTGCACGTACGCCTGCAAGCGCGGATACGTGCGAGGATTCGCGAGCATGTTGCTCCCCGGCGCCTGCACCCAGCCCGAGTTGTGCACGCCCGGAATGGGAGGACGTTGCGGGCCGAGTTTTGGATCAGGATCCCAGCAGGAATCGAAGAGTACGAATACCGGCCGAATGTGATGCCTGGCAGCAATCGTCAGAAATTCATCGATGCGATGTTTGAAGCCTGCGGGATCCTGCTCCCAAAGCAGGTTGTGCAAGAATACGCGCATCGTATTCATGCCGAGCGATTCTGCCCAGCCGAACTCGCGATCAATCTCCGCGGGATTGAAGGTATCCGCCTGCCACATCTCAAGCTCATTGATGGCATCGGAAGGCACGAAGTTGGCTCCCACGAGCCACGGCTGGTTTTGATACCACTGGTTTGCCTGCTCTTCTGTCCAGCGCTTCTCCTGGGCGTGGATCAAAGTCTGCAGGACGAACAACTGAGCACACAGCAGCAGAGAAGACAGATACTTGCTGCTCTTCTTGACAGGAAAGTCTTTCACTTTGGGTACATCCTCGTTCGCTGATTCTGTGCGTTAACACTCAATTTGCGGCATCTGCTACTCGCTTTGAAGTGAGATCACGGTGACGCTGGCATGAGCAAAGACATGCGTCCATT
>JAJXXG010000469.1 GCA_021781255.1 Acidobacteriota bacterium | reverse complement strand
GCCCGACGTGCTGGTGTATGAAACCGACCCGCTGCAGGAGGATGTGACCATTGCCGGGCCCATCTCGCCGAAGCTGCACGTGGCCAGCTCGGGCACCGATTCCGATTTCGACGTAAAGCTGATCGATGTCTACCCTGACAATCACCCTGACCCAGAAGATACATCGCACGGCAACAAGCGCATCCTCGATGCGCCGCCATTGCACATGGGCGGTTATCAGCAGTTAATGCGCGGCGAACCATTCCGCGCCAAGTTCCGTAACAGCTGGGAGAAGCCGGAGCCGCTCGTGCCCGGCAAGGAAACCGCAATCGATTTCCAGATGCCCGACCTCTTCCACACATTCCGCCGCGGCCATCGCATCATGGTCCAGGTGCAGAGCTCCTGGTTCCCGCTGACTGACCGCAATCCACAAACATTTACTGACATTCCCTACGCCAGGCCGGACGAGTTTCAGAAGGCCACCGAGCAGGTGTTTCGCCAGAAGGATGCTGCTTCAGGCGTAGAGGTGCTGGTTTTGCCGCAGCCGTAGCAACAGGAAGTCCGCGCGGCTGCGCAGCAAACGGAGTCCGCGATGCTACCTCATTCATTGCGCAATGCGCTGCTGTTGCCCGCCGCCTTGCTGCTGGCTTCAGCTTCCGTGATCCACGCCGAAGAAGGCATGTGGACCTTTGACAACCCACCGCTCAAGCAGCTTGCGGCCAAGTATGACTTTCATCCCACGCAAGCCTGGCTTGACCATCTGCGGCTCTCCAGCGTGCGCCTCAACGATGGCGGATCGGGCTCGTTTGTCAGTCCCGATGGACTGCTGCTGACCAATCATCACGTGGCGCGCGGACAGTTGCAGAAGAACTCGACCGCCGAGCACGACTACCTGAGCACCGGCTTCTACGCCGCCACGCCTGCCGAGGAGATGAAGTCGCCCGACCTCGAAGTGAACGTGCTGGTCGGCATGCAGGACGTAACGGCGCGCGTGCAGGGCGCAACAAAAGGCATTGCCGACGAGGCCAGGGCGCTGAAGGCTCGCGACGCCGAAATTGCCGCAATTGAAAAAGAGAGCAAGGACAAAACCGGCCTCCGTTCCGACGTGGTGCCTCTCTACCACGGCGGTGAATACTGGCTCTACCAGTACAAGGCTTATACCGACGTGCGCCTCGTCTTTGCGCCGGAGCAGCAGGCTGCATTTTTCGGCGGCGACCCGGATAACTTCACCTATCCGCGTTATGACCTGGACATGGCTTTGTTCCGCGTCTACGAAAACGGCAAGCCGCTGCACACCGATAACTATCTCAAGTGGAGCGCCAGGGGCGCGCAACCCGGCGAGCTGATTTTCACCTCCGGCAATCCCGGCTCAACCTCACGCGCGGATACAGTAGCGCAGTTGCTGGTGGAACGCGATGTAATCGAACCCGCGATCATCGAATACCTCAAGCGGCGCATTGCTGCCTCGCAGCAGTTTGCCGCGCAGGGGCCGGAACAGGCGCGTCTCGTCGGCAGCACCATCTTTGGTCTGCAGAACAGCCTCAAGGTGTATGTGGGCCGCGCAGAAGCGCTGGCAGACAAGGCCATCATGGCGAAGAAGGAGGCCGATGAGGCTGATTTCCGCAGGAAGGTCGCAGCCAATCCCGAGTGGCAAAAAGAATACGGCAGCGCATGGGATACGATTGCCCGCGTTGAAGAGCAGATTAAGCCGCAGATCAAGAGCCAGTTGTTCCGGCGAACGGACAGCCAGCTCTTCGGAATCGCTCTGCAGATCGTGCAGTATGTCGCCGAAGTGAAGCGGCCCGATGGCGACCGCCTGCCCGGATACCACGACGCGCAGCTTGAATCACTGCGCTTCCGGCTGCTTTCGCCCGCAAAGATTTATCCCGCCACTGAAAAGCTGTACATGACCACGGCCCTCAACCTGGCCCAGGAAAAGCTCGGCAAAGACGATGCCTATGTGCAGGCCATCGTGCAGGGAGAAGGCGTGGACCAGACGGTGAATTCGCTGGTGGATGGAACAAAGCTGGCAGACACAGCCGAACGCAAGGCTCTTCTCGAAGGCGGAGAAGCCGCCGTGGCCGCTTCGACCGATCCCATGATTGAGGCCGCGCGGCGCGTGGACCCCATCGTGCGCGAAATGAATCGCCACCTGCGCGACACCATCTCCAGCGTGCTCACTCCAGCGGGAGAGAAGCTGGGCAAAGCGCGCTTTCTCGTCTACGGCAAGGACGTCTATCCCGACGCCACCTTCACTCCCCGCCTGAGCTACGGCACGGTCAAGGGCTACCCCTACAACGGCACCATTGCCCCGCCCTTCACCACCTTCTACGGGCTCTATGACCGCGCGGCAAGCTTCAGCAACAAGCCTCCATTTGACCTGACGCCAAAGGAAGCAGCAGGACTGGGCAAGCTGGACCTCAGCACTCCGCTCGACTTCGTTTCCACCGGCGACATCATCGGCGGCAACTCCGGCTCGCCGGTGGTCAACCGCGAAGGAGAGCTTGTGGGCCTCATCTTCGACGGCAACATCGAGTCGCTGGCCGGAGACTTTGATTATGACGGCGAGAAGAATCGCGCCGTTGCGGTCCATTCGGCGGGCATGATCGAAGGCCTGCGCAAACTCTACGACGCCGGAGCGCTGGCCGACGAACTGCAAGGCAAAAAGTAGCGCCGCTGCAACGCGCAATCATTCGGGAAGGTCCGCATGCCCTTCCCGTTTTTCTTCATCGCACTCACTCAGCAGCGATGCTGCTTTGCGTGCGCGGCTCGCAAAAAGCAAGGCTTCAGCTTCCTGCCTGCTCGTCCACGAGCGCTTGCCGCTGCGCTCCCAGAGTCGGCAGCATCAGAGCCATCAGCACCAGCGCGGCGGGAAGAACGAGCATGCCCACGCGCAGGCTGCCGGTATGGGCGGAAATCCACCCGGCCAGCCAGGGCAGAACCGACCCGCCAAAGCCGGCCGTGGCCAGCACCCAGCGCGCGTCAGAGGTGCGGCGGACGCGGGCAAAAGCGCCTGCAACAATCAATGGGTAGATGGGAGCCAGCGCCGCGCCCAGCAGGAACATGGCAACGGTGCCTCCAGCAAAACCGGGCAGGCCCGCCAGCAGCAGCGCCGCAGCCAGCGCCACTGCCACGGCAGCGCGAAGCACGCGCACCGGCTCAGCGCGCAGCAGCAGCGCTGAAGAAAAGCCGCGCGACGCCAGAAAACCAAACCAGTAGAGCGAAGCAGCCGCTGCCGCCAGCGCAAAGCCTTTGCCCACCAGGCGCAATGAATAGGTTGAAAGCCAAACGCTTGCTGTGTTCTCCATGCCAACCTGAAGAAACGCCGCCAGTGCAAAGACCAGGATGATGCGGAAATTCGTAAAGCCCTCTTTTTCTCGCGGAACGCGCGCGGCCTCAGGAGCATCTTTGAGCAGCATCCAGCAGGCCAGCGCGGCAGCAGCGGCCGGCAAAGCCAGCACTCCATAGGCCGCGCGATAGCTATGATGCACAAGCACCTGCGCGGCCAGCAGCGGCGCCGCCAGCGCGCCTGCGCTCCAACTGAAGTTGAGAAACGTGAGGATGGGAGCGCACCGCTCGGGAAAGTTCCGGCCCGCAAAAAGGCTGATGGCAGTCATGGGGATTCCCACGCTGATGCCCAGCAGCAGAAACAGTGGCGGAAGCAGCGGACGGCCAGCCACGGCAACGCCAACGCAGCAGGCCGTAATGCCCATGAATCCCAGCGCCATGGTGCGCGCGTAGTTGCCGCGGCAAAACAGCGCGCCCAGAGACGTTCCCGCAAAGTAGAGCAGGAACATCTGGCCCGACTCATTGTCATTCAGATGAAACGACGACGCCAGTGAAGGCAGCAGCGGTCCGCCCACAGCCTGCAGAACGCCCGTGAGCGCAAACGCGGGATGCAATAGCGCCAGCGTTCGCCCGGCGGATTTGCCAGCGCCTGACCGCATCGGGCTCAGCCCCGTTTTCCGCGGGCTCGCCGCGGGTTCGGCGGACAGGTGGACTCGCGAATCACAAGCTCAGGGTGGATCGGCACCACATCGGGAAACGTCGCCTGCCCGCGAATCCTCTGCAGCAGAATGCGCGCCGCTACCCGGCCCATCTGCACCAGCGGCTGGCGAATCGTCGTCAGGCTTGGGTTATGGAAGCCCGCGCTTTGAATATCGTCGAAGCCCACGACAGAGATATCGGTCGGCACCTTCAGCCCATGGTCCATAATGGCCCGGATCGCGCCGATAGCGGAAACATCGTTGTAGCAGACAAGCGCGGTGAAATCGACTCCGCGCTGCAGCAGCTCATTGGCCGGCTCATAGCCCAGCTCTGGCGTTGAAATCCGCAACTGCAACTGCACGGTCAGCTCCGGCAAAACAGCAAGCTTCAATTCCCGCGCCACCGCCATCAGGCACTCCCAGCGGTCGTCGGCGTCAGAGCTGTGACTGCCCCCGCGCATAAACGCAATCTTGCGATGCCCCAGTTGGTGCAGATGGCGCAATGCCATTTCAGCCGCGCGCCGCTGATCCAGCACCACGTTTGTTACGCCCTCGATCCTGCGGTGACCGGCCACGGCCACCACCGGCAGATTCAGGCTCTTCTCCAGGATGGTATCGATCAGGATGAATCCCTCAACCGAGCGGTCCATAAGCAGGCGCGGGTATTCCTCAATAAGGTCGGCCTTGCGGCGATGGCTCGCCGTCAGGTAAAAGTAGCCCTCTTCGATGAGGAACTCCTCCACGCCAGACAGAACCTGCGTGGCGTAGTTGTCGCTCAGCTCCGGCACCAAAACGCCCACGGTAAACGTCTGCCGCTTGCGCAGCGACCGCGCGTAAAAGCTGGGCCGGTAGTCAAACTTGGCCGCCGCTTCAGTCACCCGGTCGCGCGTCTCCTGCGGAATGGAGCGCACGCCCGGCGCATTGTTCAGCACCAGTGAAATCGTCGCCGGCGACAAATTCAGGTATTCACCCAGCGTACGCAGGCTGATGGGCTGCCCGGAGGGCGGAACTGTACCTTGCTTCGTTCGCTTTGCCATGCACTCCTGTTGTAACACTCCGGGCGCGCTATTCGCTCTGTTTTCAGCCTGTTTGAGAGCGCGCCAGCCGTCCCACGCCGTGCAAAAGCCCGAATCTACGGTAAACTGGAGAGCACAGAGCCTTTCTCGGCGCGGAGGGATGGGTGAGCGGTTGATACCGGCGGTCTTGAAAACCGTTGTGCCTGAAAGGGTACCGGGGGTTCGAATCCCTCTCCCTCCGCCATTTCAAAGTTGCTCGCGAAGATAAACCGGCCCAGCGGCAAGGTGCACCATTTCACGGACAGCAGCAATGGCGAGGATCTCTAGCCGGTTGCAGCTTGCGGAATGATACTCCGGAGATCGCAGGATGGATTCCAAGCGCAAAAACGGAAGTTACTTCGCTAATTTTAGTAACCATGCCACCTATTTTATTGACAATCTGCTCAATGCGGCGCAACGTGTGCAATGCAATTCACATTTGGTCGTCTGACCGCGCGATAAGAATTGCCCGTTGACAACGAAGCCTCGGTCAAATTCGAGCCCAGTTGACATTATCGGATTGGCCGGGGCTGATTCAAAAAAGAAGGTGAAGAGATATGAAGTTCAAATCGCTTTTCAATCGCAAAACAGTTCTTAAACGGAGCGCGTTGCTGCTTCTTGTTGGGGCAGTAGCCGTTGTCTTCCAAGGCGTAGCATACGCACACTACCCGATCATCGCGGCAAGCGCGATTTGCAGTAACGGTGTCGCGGTGATCAACTACACAGTTACTTCTTGGTCCCCCGGCACACTAAGTGGCTCAATCGCGGGGATCGATGTCACTTTTAATGGCGCCGTGGTGGACACGCAGCCATTAGCACTTCCCCTCGATACGTTCAGCGGGACGATGCCGGCGCCGTTAGCTGCCACTACGGTCGATGTGCAGGCTCTCCCCGTCTCCCCATTCGTTTGGGGTGACGGTGAAACCTTCTCCACTCCCAGCAATATCGTCCCTGTCACAATTCCCTCTAACTGTTCTACCGGCGCAGGTAGATTTACCGGCGGTGGAAAGGATGCCATCCTGGGTGGCGTAACGGTCACCAAGGGGTTCGAAGTCGACTGCGATCTGCACCAGCCTTCGAACAACCTTGAGGTTAATTGGACGGGCGGCCATCATTTCCACATGGAGAATTTCTATTCGGCGGTCTGCACTTTGCAAGGCAACCCAAACCCACCCAAAGCACCGGTCAACACGATTGTCGGTATGGGTACCGGTCGATACGACGGTGTTGAAGGTTACACCGTTGTATTCGAACTGCAGGATAACGGCGAGCCAGGGACGAATGACAAGACATCCTTCCTGATCTACAAAACCGCGAATCCAGCCAACGTGGTCCTCAACCTGCCGCTGTCAGTCATTACCAGCGGGAACATCCAGGCTCACGTGGATCAGCACTGACGCCCGTGCTACCGCAGGGCGGCTCCGACAAACCTAGCCGGACCGCCCTCCTTCTTTAAATGACTGCGAAGATTATCGGGATAGTCGGATTTAGGGGGTCGAAGTCGGGTGAGCATTGCGGCAGATAGATATATCTGTTAACGCCGCAATATATTTAGCCCTACCCTTGCCGCCGCATCGCGAGACGGTAGCACCTGCCGCCGCGCTGGGTTTGCTCCAGATTAGTCGCCCGAGCATGACGCGGTCGACCAGACTGGTAATTAGTCGTGCTCCTGGTTACTGAGCGCCGTGATGCGGCTTTCCGCTCACCGCGTGTTCGCGCGCCGCTCTCTTGCGTGCTGGTGCGCCGCTTCCGGCCCGCATACCCGCATCTTTTTATGAAACGTGCCGATTGTCGCAGATCAACATGAACTATCGCTTGATTCTTGTCGAAGAGACTGCGCGTGCGGCCAGGCTCGGATAGGCCCATGATTCCCGACGGAATCCAGTGTCGAGGGCCCGCTCCATGAGCCGCCATGCCCTTGAAGCGGAGCGCACGGGTATTCCTGTAAGATGTTGCGGACCCAGGCCAAAGCGCTTCGCTGTCTGTGCAAACGAACATCAGCCTTGGCAAGCCAATCAGCACGCGCTGGAGCGACAAGGCAGCATGCGGAGAACTTCATGAACACAGTCGAATTGCTCATAGGCGGCCGCTCCATTCCGGCCAGCGGCGGCGCAACGTACGATCGCAAAGATCCATTTACCGGAGAGATCGCATCGCGCGCCGCGGCGGCATCCATTGAAGACGCAGATGCCGCCGTCGCGGCGGCGCAGGATGCGTTTCCGGCATGGAGCGCTCTGCCGGCGACGGAGCGCCGCGCCCGCTTGAACGCGGCTGCCGATGCGCTCGTCGCGCTCACGGGTGAGTTCATCGCAACAGGCGTTCCTGAAACCGGCGCAACTGGCGGCTGGTACGGTTTCAATGTGATGTTTGCCGCTTCACTCCTGCGTGAGGCCGCCAGCATGACAACGCAAATTGCTGGCGAGGTGCTGCCCTCGGATGTGCCCGGCAATATCGCGCTCGCTGTGCGCCGCCCCTGCGGCGTGGTGCTGGGCATTGCGCCATGGAACGCCCCCGTAATCCTCGGTGTGCGTGCGGTGGCCATGCCGCTGGCATGCGGCAACACAGTCGTGCTCAAAGCGTCGGAAACATGCCCCGGCGTGCATCGCCTCATTGGAGACGCTCTGCAGCGCGCTGGCCTGGGCGATGGCGTGGTAAACGTCATCACCAACGCACCGCAAGACGCGCCATTGATCGTTGAGCGCCTCATCGCGCATCCCGCCGTGCGGCGCGTCAACTTCACCGGCTCGACCGCGGTGGGACGCAAGGTGGCTCAGACCGCTGCGAAATTCCTGAAGCCCGTGCTGCTCGAACTCGGCGGAAAGGCGCCGCTGCTCGTGCTCGATGATGCGGATCTCGATGCCGCTGCAGCAGCCGCGGGCTTTGGCGCATTCGCGAATCAGGGCCAGATATGCATGTCCACCGAACGCATCATCGTCGACGGAAGCATTGCCGATGCGTTTGTGGAGAGACTGGCCGCGCGCATGCAGAACATTTGCGCCGTTGACCCGCGCAGAGCCGACGCCGTGCTCGGCGCTATGGTCAGCGCGGAAGCAGCGGCGCGCGTTCAGGCGCTGATTGCCGACGCAACCGCCAAAGGAGCGCGCCTCGTGCTCGGCGGACAAGCAGATGGAACTCTGGTGCAGCCCGCAATTCTCGATGGCGTCACGCCAGAGATGCGCCTCTATTCCGAGGAGTCCTTTGGGCCAGTGGTAGCCATTCTTCGCGTCAACGGGGAGGAGGAGGCAATTCATACCGCAAATGACACTCCCTACGGCCTCTCCGCCGCCGTGTTCACGCGCGACACCGCCCGAGGCCTGGCTGTCGCTGCCCGCATTGACTCCGGCATATGCCATGTAAACGGGCCAACAGTTCACGACGAAGCGAACATGCCCTTCGGCGGAGTAAAGGACAGCGGCTACGGCCGGTTCGGCGGCAAGGCGGCAATCGCCGAGTTCACCGATCTCCGCTGGATTACCGTGCAGACTGCGCTGCGGCATTACCCGTTTTAGCCGCTCGCAGCATCGCGGCTCTTATTCCATCGGCAGGCCGACGTAGTTCTCCGCCAGCGATGCGGCCGCCGCGCGGGAACCTGTCACAAACTGCAACTCCGCAATCTGAAGCCGGCGCTCAAACTGGCTCGCGCCCTCAAAGCAGTGCAGCAGCGACGTCAACCACCAGGAAAACCGCTGCGCCTTCCAAACGCGGCGAAGACACACGGCGGAATACTGTTCAAGCCGC
The DNA here is from genome assembly GCA_021781255.1 of Acidobacteriota bacterium. The sequence continues at coordinate 6,600 of JAJXXG010000469.1, read as the reverse complement.
GCGCTGGAATTTTCCTTGTAATAGGCTCGCATCGCTTCGGCAAGCACATGCACATCGGCCAGGGCAAGGTTCATTCCCTTCGCTCCGGTGGGTGGAACAATGTGTGCCGCATCGCCTGCGAGATAAACCCGGCCATATTGCATCGGTTCAATCACAAAGCTGCGCATGCCCGTGACTCCCTTTTGCAGAACGCGTCCCTCCTGCGGCCGCCACCCGTCGTCACACTCAAGACGCGTGCGAAGCTCACTCCAGATGCGGTCGTCGCTCCAGTCGGCGAGGTTTTCATCCGGCCGGCATTGAAGATAGAGGCGAGTTAACCTAGGCGAACGCATGCTGTAAAGCGCAAAGCCGCGGTCGTGATACATGTAGAGAAGTTCTTCACGCGTGGGAGGAGCCTCAGCAAGAATTCCCAGCCATGCGAATGGGTATGTGCGCTCATAAGCGGTCAAGGCCCCGCCTGGAATTGATCCGCGGCTGATGCCATGGAAGCCATCGCATCCGGCGATATAGTCGCAATGAATCTCCTCTGCCTCGCCGTCGCGTACGCAACGCACGAATGGCTTGTGACCATCCAGCTCATGCAGGCTCACCTCGCCGCACTCGAAGCGAAGGTCGCCGCCGTCGGCAATGCGGCGGGCAATCAGATCCTTCACGACTTCATGCTGCCCGTAGACGGTCACTGCCTTGCCGTTTGTCAGTTCCGAGAGTGGAATGCGATGGCGATGGCGGTTGAGCCCCAGTTCAATGCCCTCGTGCCGCATGCCTTCGCTGTCCAGTCTCGACGCGAGACCGGCGCCCCGCAGCATATCCACGCTGCCCTGCTCCAGCACTCCAGCGCGAATTCGCTCTTCGCAGTACTGCCGCGACCGCATCTCCAGCACGACGGAATGTATGCCATGAAGATGAAGCAGATGCGAAAGCATCAGGCCTGCCGGACCCGCCCCCACAATGCCAACCTGCGTCTGAGTCCGTTGCACTATGCGTCCTTTGCCGTTGCTTCGTGCCGGTCCTGTTCGTCGAACACACGCTGCGCAAGCTGGAAAGCAGAGTTCGCCGCCGGCACTCCGCAATAAATCGTGCACTGCAGCAGAACTTCCTTTATCTCCTCGCGCGTCACGCCGTTGTTGGCCGCTGCGCGAAGATGCAGGCGAAGCTCCTCGGTCCGGTTCAGTGCAACCATCATCGCGATGACCAGCAGGCTGCGCGTCGATCGCGAAAGGCCCGGCCTCGTCCAGATTTCACCCCACGCATAGCGCGTGATCAGGTCCTGGAACTCACGGCTGAAGTCATCTGCGGAAGCCTGTGCCTTGTCTACGTGAGTATCGCCAAGCACAGCTCTGCGCACCGTCATGCCCGCGTCATGGCGTGCTTGATCATCCATTGTCATTTCTCCTGTCCGCCCAGGAACTTGAGAACCGTGCGGCTGAATTCGTCCGCCTGCTCAACTGCTGCGATGTGCGCCGCCTGCAGTTCCACATACGACGCGCGCTGCATGCTCTGCGCCAACAGACGGCCAGCCGCGGGCGGCGTTGCCACATCAAATGTGCCTCCCACAACAAGCGAAAGCGTCTGAATGGCATGCAGCCTCGCGGTCAGATCCATATCGCGAATCGCCGCGCAGCAGTGCGCATATCCTTCCGCGGACGTCGTCATCAGCGTTCTTCTCATCGCATCCACACGCGCTGGATTGGCCTCTCGAAACTGCGGCGTGAACCATCTCTCAAGAACTTCGTCCGCAACAGACTCCATGCCCTCCGCCAGTACGCGCTCGATGCGCAGGTTCCAGCCCTCGCGGGTTCCGATGCGCGCTGCAGTATTGGCGAGGATCAACTTGCCGACGCGCTCCGGCGCATGCGCGCCAAGCCAGATGCCAATCATGCCGCCCAGAGAAAGACCGCAGAAGAAGCAGCGCTGCAATCCAAGCTCGTCCAGCAGGGCAAGAACATCATTGCCCAGATCCGTCATCGCATACGGGCCGGGCGGCGCGCTGCTCTTTCCATGCCCGCGCATGTCGTAGCGAAGTACGTGATACTGCTCCGCCAGCGCAGGAAGCACGTCATCCCACATGGCCATGTCGGCGCCAAGGGAATGAGACAGCACCAGCACGGGCCGCTCTTCCGGGCCGTCGAACCTGTAGCACAACCGCGCTTCGGCAAGATCAGCGTATGGCATCCGCTTCTCCAAGTACCCGCTCAATAAAGCGCTGCGCGCTGCCAAGATAGTTGCGCGGATCGAGCAGTTCGCCAACCTCATCTTCGTTCAGGTGCTCGCGAATCTCGGGCATGGCAAGGAGAATTTCGCGCAGATGGCGATGTTCACCGAGCGCGCGCTGCGCGGCGAGATGAATCAGTTCATGAGCATCTTCCCTGCCGATGCGGCAGGCCAACCGGGCGCTCACCGCCTCTGAAAGCGCGAGGCCGTGCGATTGTTCCAGATGCGCAGCCATCCGCTCGGGACAGACCTCCATTCCCCGCGCAATCTCAAGCGCCCGCTCAAGCGCAGCCGCTGTCAGACGGAAAATTCCCGGATAAGTCTCCCACTCCGCCTGCCAGTTGCCCAGGCCGCGCTCGTGCTCCTGCGTCATCGCCGCAAGCAGCGTTGACACCAATCCCGGAACGCGCGTGGCGGCGGCAAGGATGACAGCCGACGCAACCGGATTGCGCTTGTGCGGCATGGTGGATGAGCCGCCGCGCCCTTCCGCTCCCGGCTCCAACACTTCCGCGACCTCCGTCTGCATCAGCAGCGAAATATCGCGCGCAACTTTGCCCAGCGTGCCTACGAGCATTCCCAAAGCGGCCGCGACCTCAACAAGATTGTCGCGATGTGTGTGCCACGGCAGATCCGCTTCGCGCAGATCGAGCTTCTGAGCAAGGACAGCGGAAACAGCAGCCCCGTCTTTTCCCAGTGCTGCAAGCGTGCCGACAGCGCCGCCAAACTGCAACACAAAAGCCCTCGAGGCTGCATTCTCAAGCCGTTGCCGGTGGCGGCGCAACGCGGCGACCCATCCTGCAATCTTCAGTCCAAGCGTTGTCGGCGGCCCATCCTGCAGCCAGGTGCGGCCAGCCAGCATTGTGCCCGCGTGCGCGCGAGCCTGCATTGCCAGGCAGCGATCCAGTTCTGCGACATCCGCAAGAATCAATGCCATCGCTTCGCGCATTTGCAGCACCAGCGCCGTGTCCAGAACATCCTGGCTCGTCGCCCCCAGGTGGATTGAGCCCGCTGCTTCCTCATTGCGTTCCCGAACCGCCGCCGTGAGCTGACGTATAAAAGGAATCGCCAGGTTGCCTGCCTGCCGCGCCTGCAAAAAAAGCGGCGGCAAATCGACAAACGCGGCGTCGAGAAATGGTCCAATCGCCGCGCCCGAGCCTTCATGCGCCAGCCCGGCCCGCTCAAGCGCCGCGCTCAATGCCCATTCAAACCGCGTCATCTGCTGGAGCTGATGAGCGACAGAAAACACCCGATCCATTGCAGGAGTGGAGAACAGCGACGAATTGGAGTCAATGGCCATGATTCGATGTTGTATTTCTACCACGCGAAGAAGACCGTTTCATCATCGCCCTGCAGAACTACGTCCCATTCCAGAGTGTCGGGCTTGTGTAAGTCGCGCTCCGCGATGAGCGTGCGCCGGCGCTCTTGCGGAATCGACTGCAGAATCGGGTCGGAGATGTTTGCCGCTTCATCAGGAAAATACATGCGCGTCATGAGATGGCGCAACAGCCCGCGCGCGAAAAGAAGCACTGCAATGTGCGGCGCCTGCAGCATACCCTGTTCGCTCGTCACAGCGCCGGGCCGCACAAGCGTGAATCGAAAATTGCCATCATCGTCTGTGGCAACGCGCGTAAAGCAGGCAGGCCTGCCTGTAGCGTCCGGCAACCCTGCGTCATAGCGGCCATCCCTGTCGGCATGCCACAACTCCAGCATTGCATCGGAAACCGGAACACCATTGGCGTCAATCACCCTGCCGTGCACTGTCACCGTGTCCCCGCCTGGCGCGGGTTGCGCGTCATCGACGCATAGATGCTGCAGGCCGATGCGGAAGTATGGCCCCACTGTCTGCGACCCGCTCGGAGTGAGTTTCATCTGCCCGGCTCCTCAAAAGGCGTGTCCCGCGAGCCGCGCAGAACAATGTCAAATGAATACGCAAGTGCACGCTCCGGTTCGGAACGATTCATGTCCATTTGCGAAATCAAACGATTGCGCGCCTTCTCATCCGCAATGCTGTTGAAGATGGGATCGAGCGGCTGCAGCGGATCGCCCGGGAAATACATCTGCGTAACCAAACGCGACAGAATGCCCGCGCCAAACAAGGAGAAATGAATGTGCGCGGGCCGCCACGCATTGTAATGATTCTTCCACGGATAGGGACCGGGCTTGATGCTCCTGAACAGATAGTACCCGTTGGCATCCGTGACAGTGCGGCCGGCTCCGGAAAAGTTCGGATCGAGCGGCATGTCGCACTGGTCCACCTTGTGCCGGTAGCGTCCGGCCGCATTCGCCTGCCACACTTCCACAAGCGCATGCGGCACCGGGCGTCCGTCTTCATCGAGCACGCGCCCATGCACAATGATGCGTTCGCCGATAGGATCGCCCCTGTGCTGCGCGGTCAAATCGTGATCGAGCCCGCCGGCAATGTTGTGACCGAATACCGGCCCCGAACACGCAGCCAGAGCCTGCGGCAGCAGCACAAGCGGCATGCGCGGCGACCGCGCCACCGACGAAAGGTAGGGCGGATAGTGATAGTCCGGCTGCGTGCCCGGTGCCGGCGTTTGAACCATGCGCATATCAGCCATGGCGACTGTCTCCTAAACTCTTTCCATTGCCAGCGCAATTCCCTGGCCCACTCCGATGCACATTGTGGCAAGAGCGCGCGCACCACCAAACTTCTCCAGTTGATGCGCTGCTGTCAGCGCCAGCCGTGCGCCGCTCATCCCCAGCGGATGCCCCAGCGCGATGGCTCCGCCGGTTGCATTCACATGTTCCGCATCCTCCGACAGTCCCAACTGCCGCAGACAGGCAACCGCCTGGCTGGCAAAGGCCTCATTCAGTTGAATCCAGTCGAAACTTCCCATGGTCAGGTTGAGCCGGGCAAGCAGTTTCTGCGTCGCTGGCACCGGCCCAATGCCCATGATCCGCGGAGCAACGCCCGCTGTGGCCATGCCCAATATGCGCGCTCGCGGTTTAAGCCCGTGCAGCTTCACCGCCTGTTCTGAAGCAAGTATCAGCGCCGCAGCTCCATCGTTGATGCCCGATGCGTTGCCCGCAGTGACGGTTCCCGCCGGCTGCAGCGGCTTGAGTCGTGCAAGCGCCTCTGGCGTGGTATCAGGCCGCGGATGCTCGTCCCTTGAAACCAAATTCGTTGCCTTGGTTCCGTGCACCTCGACTGGAACAATCTCCTCGGCAGAGAAGCCGTCCGACGCCGCTTTTGCCGCGCGCATCTGGCTGCGATAAGCAAACGCATCCTGCGCCTCACGCTCGATCGAGAAATCCCTTGCGACGTTGTCGCCCGTCTCCGGCATTGTGTCCACGCCAAAACGCGCCCGCATCTGTGGATTCACAAATCGCCAGCCGAGTGTGGTGTCATGCATTTCAACGCTTCGCTGATAAGGCGACTCGACCTTTCCCATCACAAAGGGAGCGCGCGACATGGACTCAACGCCGCCTGCAATGACAAAGTCAATCTCGCCCGCGGCTATGGCGCGCGCGGCCGTGCCAACGGCGTCCAGCCCCGAACCGCACAGCCGGTTTACCGTCACGCCCGCAATCGATTCCGGCAACCCGGCAAGCAGCAGAGCCATGCGCGCCACGTTGCGGTTGTCCTCGCCCGCCTGATTGGCGCAGCCCAGAATCACATCGTCCAACCTTGACCAGTCCACGCCTGGATTCCGCGCAATGAGCGCTTGTATCGGCGCAGCCGCCAGGTCGTCCGCACGAACGCCCGCCAGCGCGCCGCCGTAACGCCCAATCGGCGTGCGCACCGCGTCGCAGATAAATACGCGGCTCATGGGGCAATCACCACTGCGCCGTGCGCCGCCGCTGTTCGCGCCTGCAACGCGCGCAGTGCTTCAAGCTCATGCGCATCCGGCGGAGCAGTCTCCACGCACTCCAGACTGAAGCGAACATCCCAGCCCGTGTTCAGCCGGATCTGCTCCCGCGTCGTGCCGGGATGAATGGTTGTCACCGTAAGTTCGCGGGACTCAGGATCGGGCCGGAGAATACAAAGATCTGTAATGACCGCTACCGGGCCGCGGCCCCGGATGCCTGCGCGCTCCCGCGCATCTCCGCCTGTCAGGAATCCGGCTGAAGTGATAAAGTCCACTTGCTTCACAAAACTTCGCCGTGACTGCTTCACAATAATCAGCACTTCCTTTGCTGCCGTGCTGATCTCCGGCGCTCCGCCTGCACCCGGCAGCCGAACCTTGGGCCTGCGATAATCGCCGATAACGGTCGTGTTGATGTTTGCAAATCGATCAAGCTGTGCCGCGCCCAGAAAGCCCACATCGATGCGCCCTCCCTGCAGCCAGTAGCGGAATATCTCCGGCGTCGACACAACGGTGTCCGCAGTCTCCGCAAGGTTGCCGTCGCCAATCGAAAGCGGAAGCA
>JAJXXG010000195.1 GCA_021781255.1 Acidobacteriota bacterium | reverse complement strand
GCTGGCGATTCAAAGAAAAGCGCGGCCAGCACAAGCCCTTCAAGAAAGCTCAGGGCGTCAGGCAGCAGAGCCTGTTTGCTTAAGGCTTCAAAGCGCCGCGCCGCGTGCGTGACGGCGAACATCGGGCTTTCCCGCAGAAATGCATGGATACGCATGGTCAGTACGTAATAGTTTAGCAGCAGAATTATCTCCAAATGAATCGAATCATCGTTGCAGCAAGGCGAGCAGTCTGCGATCTTTGCCGGAAGGCGATGATGCGAAGAACGGGAATTCCAATCTTGATTGCTGCCGCGCTGCTACTGTTCGCAGCAGAGTTCTCCACTGGACAAAGTGCCGGACACGCGCGGAACAAGCCGTTAGAAAAACGCACTGAGACGCTGGTCGTTTTGGGAACAGCCATCCCGGTGCCTCTGGCAGAGTCGTCACGGCCCGTGCAGATTCTTCAGGTTAAACAGCAGCGGCTCACCGTGCAGACGCCGCCGGATGTGCTGCGGCAGGACTCGTCAATTTTTCTGGAGCAGCGTGGCGCGGGAGGCGCGCAGGCGGACCTGGTTTTGCGCGGCGGAAGCTTTGCGCAGACGCTGGTGCTGTTGAATGGATTTCGCATCAATGACAGTCAGTCCGCGCACCACAATCTCGATCTTCCTTTGCCGCTAGAGGCCATTGACTCGATTCAGGTGCTGGAGGGTGCGGGCTCGACGCTCCACGGCGTGGACGCACTGAGTGGAGTGGTGGACTTCCTGACAGCCGCGCCACAGCATGATTCGCTGTTGTTACGTGCCGGGGCGGGCAGTTTTGGCGCGAACGAAGAAGCGCTGATGGCTGAGGCGGAGCGCAGCCGATGGAGCGCGCGGCTGACGGCAGACCGCAATTTCTCCACCGGCTTCATGGCCGATCGCGACTACCGCAACGAGGACACCGCGCTTGAAAGCTGGATTGCTTCGCAACTGGGCGTGACCGACATTCTGCTTGCCGGTAGCGACAAGGCCTTTGGCGCGAATCAGTTTTACGGCAATTTCCCTTCCTGGGAGCGGACGAAAGGATGGTTCGCGGGCATTCGGCAGGAGCTTGGCGCGCACACCCAGGCGGCCTTTGCCTTCCGCCGCCACTCGGACGAGTTCGTGCTGTTCCGTAACGATCCGGCGATCTATGAAAACAACCACATTGACGGTTCATGGCAGGCCTTGCTACGACATACGCTCGGTGCGCGTGATGGAGAGCTTGTGCTTGTGGGTCTTGAGGCGGACGGCGACAGCATTCGCAGCAACAACCTGGGCATTCATGCGCGCAATCGCGGCGCAGGCTACGCGGACCTTGATTTGCGGCCCAGGAAGGCGCGATGGAATCTTTCGGCGGGATTGCGCGAGGAGGTTTTCTCAGGCGGCGCGCAATCAGTGAGTTCACCGCAACTGGCCGGAAGTATTCGTATTGCACAATCGCTGAAGGTGCGCGCGGATGCGGGCTATGGTTTTCGCATTCCCACCTATACGGACCTTTATTACTCAGACCCTTCAACCATTGGCAATCCGAATCTCAAACCGGAATCGGCGTGGTCCGGCGAGGGCGGCGTGGACTGGACGCCGGGCAGCAAGCTGGAGGTTTCGGCCACGGGCTTCTACTCGCGCCAGCACGACACGATTGACTATGTGCGTACAGATCCGACGGCGCACTGGCACGCGACGAATCTGAGTGGGCTTCATTTCGCGGGCGTGGAGGCGCACGTGACGTGGACGCCGATGCAGAGGCAACGCATCCAGGTGGCGTGGACCGCTTTGCATGGTGCGCAGAGCGCACTGCACGGACTCGAATCCGAATATGTCTTCAATTATCCGGTCAACAATATCCATGCCATGTGGACGGCGACGATTGGGCACGCGTGGACGGTGATGAACTCCGTCCAAATTGCCCAGCGCTTTCAGCAGACGGCGTATCCGGTGTGGGATGCGGCGCTGGCAAGGCGAAGCGGCTGGCTGCGGCCCTACCTGCGGCTGACAAACCTGAGCAACACGGGTTATCAGGAAATCAGCGGCGTGGCCATGCCCGGCCGTGCGATAACCGGTGGGCTTGCGATTCAACTTGGGCGCTGACGCGAAGAATGCCTGCTCAGACAAGGTACTTCTTCAAAAAATCCACTGTGCGTTGCCGCGCAACGCTCGCCGCATCAGGGCTATAGCTTGGGCTGACATCGCGGTTGAACGCGTGACTCGCGCGCTCATAGCTGTAAATCTCCACCTCTGGATGCGCGGTACGAATCGTCTCCACATCGGACTCGGGAATATGCGCATCGTTTTTGCCGAAGTGGAGCATCACAGGCGCTGTGGGATTCTCTGAGGAATGGCGCGCAATGAGCCCGCCATAGTAGCCGACTGCAGCAGCGGGATGGAGACGCGTTGCCGCAAGCCAAGCCATGGAACCGCCAAAACAGTAACCTACGATGCCTACCTTTTTCCCGGTTGATTGCGCCGCAAAGTCCATCGCAGCCGCAACGTCCATCAACGCCTTCTCAAGGTCGAGCTTGGGAATGAAGCCCCGCGCCCTCTGCATGTCGGCATCTTCATAGCCCAGTTCCACACCTGGTTCAATGCGATCGAACATCGCCGGAGCTACTGCCAGGAATCCGTCCCTGGCGAAACCGTCGGTCACGCCACGAATGTGCGCATTCACTCCGAAGATCTCCTGCACAACCACCAAACCTGCCAACGGCTCGCCCTCAGGCCGAGCCACGTAAGCATCGAGCATTTGTCCATCGAGTGCCGTCAGCGTTACATGCTCACTCATCCAAGTCACCCCATAAACATCATTATTCGCCACGGCGGCGGAGTGGATCAATTGCGGGGCGAGCGAGGAGGTTGACGCATTCGCTGGATTCAGTTCACATGTGGCGGTGGCAGTTTGGGCCGCCGTTTGCTCAGGTCTTCGCGCACCAGGGTGAGGCCCAGAATGCAGCGCTCAAACGAGTCTGACAGTCGCGCGAAGAGTGGTGCTTCCTGCTCATACTCAAAGAGATTAAACTGGCTGACGATGAAGTAGCTCTCCTTGCCCACTTCGATCAGTTCGCCGAGCGTGGGCTGTGCGCCACGATGGCGGCGTCCGGGCGCAATCGCCTCTGGATACATGCCACTGACGAAGAGCGCGTAATCGCCAATGTGCTTGCGCATGGAGCGTTCTGCGTCGAAGGAGGGCGCAGAGCCATTCACGGGGTCGGATGCAAGCAACATGGCTCCAAGTTCCTCCACAGGATGACCCATCTCATCGCGGACACGGTAAAGATTTTCGGTCTCAGTAAATTCGCAAAGAAGCCGAGCGACGTATCCACGCACGTCAGGGTCGTGCAGTCCAAGCTTGCCTTCATAGCTGTTGCGCACAGCCTGTTGAAAGAATGATTCGAGCGGATGAGATTGCGTCTGCATACACACCTCCCGCCGCTGCACGCGCAGCCGGCCTGCTGAAGGGCATTGGCCTGGGTCGCGCTCCCAGAGTCTTGCGGAAGGGCAGCCGGTGCGTCGGCCACTGCCGTTTGTACTCAAGATTGACACTGAGATTAACGGACAAGTTGCGAAATTCGGTAGAGGGAAGGCAATAGTTGTTAGCAAAAGGTACCGTGGAGTGCAAGTGAGCGTTCTGCACGCACCAAAAAAAGGCAACCGCATGGGATGCCTCTTCTTGTTGCGGCTTTGAATGTGATTCAGACTGCGGCTGGTGTGCGGGACTCAAGCTCGGCAAGGCGATTGGCGAGCAGCGTCTCCAGTTTGACCAGTGCGGCAGAGAAGCCCTCGATGCCTTCTTTCAGCTTGTCATTCGCCATGCGGTCGGCTGCA